>JAOAPG010000409.1 GCA_025462785.1 Acidobacteriaceae bacterium | reverse complement strand
ACTGAGCTTGGAAACTCTCCAGTGCGCAGCCGATTAAATCAGTTCTTGAATTCGGCTGCCCACAAGTTCGCCCTAACAGGTTCAGTTTATGAAGAACTCTACTTTCAATACTGCCAGCGGATCGTGGATGCACCGAAGTCGTTCGATGACCTTCGGCGCTTTCCCGCGGCGGACGTGATCGTAGATGAGGCGTGCACTTGGCTCGCCGATGGCAGCGGCCAGCCTCCGTGATTTCGCTACATCCCGCGGATGGGTTGCGATACCCGCATCAGACCGCCATCTCCACCGGACACCACTACCCCGGTTAGGCGGGGTGGGAATCTTTACCGCCTTTCTATTTACCAGCGTTTTCGCTCTTCTCCTTAGCCGTTATTCCAGTCATGTCAGCTTTGGCTTTTCACGACGGACGTTGTTGACCATTCTTGCGGCAGGCTTCCTCGTTTTTTTACTTGGCGTCTATGACGATATTTGCGACGCCGGCCCTTACCTGAAGTTCAGCGTTCAAGCTGTGGCGGCGACTATGCTCTACGCCGGTAACCTGCGGATCATTAATTTGCCGGTGCTCTTTGGGAATCATCAATTTTCCTGGCTTGTCGGATTGCCGCTCACCGTTCTTTGGGTTCTTGCTATTACAAACGCCTTTAACTTAATCGACGGCTTGGACGGATTAGCCGCGGGTTCTGCCTTATTCTCGACCATCGTCGTCTTCGTCGTGGCGCTTCTAAGCCATTCATCTTTTGTTTCGTTGCTGACACTTTCGCTCGCGGGCGCGATTCTCGGATTTTTGCGATTCAACTTCAATCCCGTAACGATATTCTTGGGAGACTGCGGGAGCCTCTTCATAGGCTTCATGTTGAGTGCGCTAGCCCTGCTGGGAGCGCAGAAATCTCCGACCATCATCGCCGTTGCGATCCCGGTAGTTTCGTTCGGCTTGCCGATTCTTGAGACGACGCTCTCTGTGTTCCGCAGATTGATGAGCGGACGTCCCGTGTTTACCGCTGACCGCGAGCACATCCATCACAAGTTGCTGCAACTGGGATTCTCGCATCGCCAGGTTGTAATCACGCTCTATGCGGTCTCCGCGCTCTTTGCCTTACTCATTTGTTTTTGTTGTGGCCGACCGGCAGTGGCCTGGGCCTAGTTTTCGCTGTGGTCGGAACCGGGATTTGGGTGGGAGTGCAGCATCTTGGTTACCTTGAATTCGGCGAACTTCGCCGTGTGGCCGCTAAAACTATCGATCAGCGGCAGATATTTATCAATAATCTCGCCATCCGCCGTGCTACTGAAGAATTAAAAGTTGCCAAAGACCACGACCAGATTCTCCGCATTCTATCCGCCGCGTTTGATGCCAACGATTTCGACGCGTTCGACCTGCGACAGCACTGCCTGCCTTTCGATTCGTTTTCCATGCGCGGCTTTCGCACCGTTTCTACTGCCGGTCAGGAGCCAGCGCTTCGCTGGAAGAAGTCCGGCAGCTACTTTGTGAACGAATTGGTGAATTCTTGGAATCTCAACGTCGATCTGGTGACTAGCGACAATCGGCGCTGCGGCTCCATTACGTTTTACCGCCGATACGACAGCCGCGATTTGCAGCTCGACATCAACTTGCTTATATCCATATTTCAAGTTGCACTGGCGAGGGACTCGAACGGGCCTCAACACAAACCGTGCAATACATGCCGTCGATGCAGGACTCTGCGTTACGCGAAGCGTCATTACTCTCCGCTCAGGTAAGCTGAATGTTTATCCACAGCCTGAACCACCCGTGTCACTTCTTCGCCTGGCAACCCACAATTTAACTTCAACATTCCTTTTTCATTGGCCGGAGGAACAACGAAAGAATGGCGGATCGGCTTACTGGGCAGCACATTCATTTTTTATCATTGCAAACTTCTGTGTTTTGCGTTGAGTGCGAAGTCATCAGCGAGAACAATACTCCTTATTGTTTCGCCTGCGGAAGTCAGGCTGTGCTCAGCCTTTCCCGAGTGTTGGGTGGATCATTGCGCGGTCAGCAAACGGCGCACCTTATCAACGACGTTGAACTCGATCGTCTGGTACGCGAGCTGATCTCCACTGTGCCCGCGCTTTCACCTTCCTACGGGGAACGCGTTCCTGCTTCGTTTTCGATGATGGCGCCTTCTCGCAGCCATGCTCGTGTAATGAAACATCATGCGGCTAGTGAAAGGTCAGCGAGTACGGTTTTAGAGCAGGAGATCCACACTGGGGAACTTGACCTCGAGCCTGCTATCAGCGTGATCGCCGAACGCGCTCAAGCCTTGACCGGAGCCACCGGAGCGGCAATTGCCTTGCGTCATGGAGATGAAATTGTGTGTCGAGCACGCACCGGGCGAACGGCTCCGGATCTGGGAGTGCGTCTGCAAACCGACTCCGGAATTTCCGCCGACTGCGTGCGCACAGGAGAAGTTGTATTGTGCAATGACGCCGAACGAAATCCGCACGTGGATCTAGCAAGTTGCAGGCGTCTTGGCGCTCGCTCGATCCTCGTTGCACCGCTGCGGCATTTCCGCAGGACCCTCGGCGTGTTTGAAGTTCTCTCCGGAGCGCCACACGCATTCGATCACCAGGACGTCGCAACCATGCAGCTGATGTCGAGCATGATGGTTGCAGCGATCTCACGCCTGTGGAGCATGCAACCCGCCAGCCGCCAACAATCTGCGTAGACCTGGTTTTCTTCACCGCGCCATCACCTCAAAAAGCGACCGCGCGAGTCTACGCTAGTGGAGGCTGCGTGCTTGCGGACCGCTGTTAACGTTCGGGACTTCTTCGCCGAGGGCAGTTGCTAAATCAATTTGATGGTCTTGCTCCTGCACGAGGATCTGCCGAATCTGTTCCGCCATGGCGTATTCTCCAAGCGCTTCGCATTGCCGGATGCGATCGCGGTAATTGCGAACCGTTTCGTTTTCATTATCGAGATCGAATCGGAGCATCTCCTTCGCATCGTTCGATGTACGTACCGGCTTGGGAGTGACCACTGGCATTTTGCCAAGATAGTCGATCTGCCGCGAGATAGTTAGCGCATGATCGAGTTCCTGCTTGGCATGGATCTCCAGTTGGTCAGCGATGTCCATGTACTCGGCGCCGGTCAGTACCTGGGAATAAACTACGTAGGAAATAATTGCTTGATATTCGCGGGCAAGGTCCTCGTTCAATAGCTCGGCAAGACGGTCGCGGGAAATCTCGTTTTCGGCGGATTTGGAATCAGGCATTTGATTCTCCTTGAATTTAAAGTCTATTAATTCTCATTTTTTCTCTTCTCACGCGGGTTACAGTCCCTCTTACATCCTCTTCTACCGAGCGTTCGGTGCAGCGTCTTCGATCAGAGCGTAAACTTTTTTGGCCGGGCAGAACGCAAAGGCCGTCCAGACTGGTTCAAACTAGCCTGACGTTTCGTTCGACCGCCTTGATGACTTCGTCCATCTTTCCGCTCCATACTTGTTTGGCGAAGCTGAGAGTGAAGCCTTTGGCCGTGTGGAAAGGAACATGCGACGGTAGCGAGAGAGCAAACGGATCAACGACCGCGTCGACGACAACGGGGCCGCTCTTGTGTGCCAGAGCTTCAGCAAGTCCATCACGAACGTCGCCCGGATCTTCAATGCGGATGCCCTTCGCACCCATGGCCTCTGCGACCTTTCCGAAATTAGGATTCTTGAATTCCACTCCGAACGGGATTATTCCGGCCTCTTCCTGCTCGATCTTGACGAAGTCAAGGGACTCATTATTAAGGATGATCTGAACCACTGGAGTCTTTCGTTCCACTTGCGTCAACAGATCGCCCAGTCCGAGCATAGTGAAGCCGCCGTCGCCGCAGAGTGCGATCGTCTGCCGCCCTGGATCTGCCAACTGCGCGCCGAACGCATTGGGCGCGGCATTGGCCATGGACGCCCAAGTAAACGAACCGAAGAGCCTGCGATTTCTGCCGCCCTTAATGTGCCTCGATAACCACATGCATGCCGTGCCAGTGTCGGCGAAAAACATCGCGTCCTCGGAAGCGAGATCGCTTAGCGTCGCCGCCAGGAATTCCGGACGTATGGGCTTGATCCCGGGTCCTTTCTCGACATAGTGCCGCAGAAGACGTTGGAAAGACTTTGTGTCCGCGATGTGTTTTTCCAGAAAGCTGGCGTCGGTCTTCTCACTCACGCTCTTCAGCAAGGCGGTAACGGTCGGCTTGACGTCGCCGACGAGCCCAAGATCAAGCGATGTCCGGCGGCCAATGTGTTTGGGATTCTTGTCAATTTGGACTTTCTTCACATTGTGGCCAGGCAGAAATTCTGTGAAGGGAAAGTCCGTGCCGAGCAGCAGCAGGAGATCGGCCTCATGAATTGCGCCGTAGGCTCCGCCGTAACCGAGCAAACCGGTCATGCCAACAGCATTGGGATTGTCACGTTCCAACCATTGCTTGCCACGGAGCGAATAGCCGACAGGAGCCTTCAACCTGTCCGCAAGTTGCACCACCTCATCGTGAGCATCCCTGCAGCCATCGCCCCCGAAGATCGCTATGGTTTTCGCATCGTCGATCATCTTCACAAGTTGATTTAGGTCGTCATCGGAAGGGCGAAGGATCGGTGCATTCGGGATCGTGATCTCGGCTGAGCGGTCGGCCAGATCCGCCGCCGCAACGTCGCCCGGGATCGAAATTACCGTGGGCCCTCTTTCCAGGACCGCGGTGAGAATCGCAGTATTGATGATCGCTCGCGCCTGCTCAGGATTGACAAGCCGGGCAGTGTAGAGAGATGCGGCCGCGAAGAATTTATAAGGATTGAGTTCTTCGATCGCAGAGGTGTCGATCAGACTCGATTCGACGTCGCCCGCGATGGCGATGATCGGAGCGCCTTCCTTGCGCGCATCCATCAGTCCATTGAACAGGTGAACCGTACCGGGACCAGCCGTTCCACACACCGCAACCGGGTTACCGGTTAGATATCCCTCGGCCACGGCAGCAAAAACGCCGTACTCTTCGTGTCGCACGTGAATGAATTCGATTTTGCCATTGCGATGTAGCCCGTCGATCACTGGATTGAGAGCGTCACCAACAATCCCATAGCAGCGTTTGACTCCAGCGTTCGCCAGCATTTCCCACAGAAGATCTGCCACTTTTCCTGACATAGAGTGCCTCCGAGGATAGAATCCGTTGGTGTTTTACTCGACTAATTACCTGCGAATGGCCAGTGTGTCGCAGGCGTAGTTACGTTTTTCCTAACCCGTCTCACCGCAGCTACAAGATGCTGCCCTCGTACACTTGCTCGAACAACTTCACGTTTTGTCCGTAGTCCACGTGGACTCCGATAAGCACGGGACCAGGAGTGTCGAACGCTTTTCGCAGGGTAGGAGTGATCTGGTCTGGATGATCAATTCGGAGGCCCGTGGCACCGAATGCCTCCGCGTACTTGACCGGGTCGACTGGCCCAAAATCAACGCCGGAGACGCGGTTGTACTTTATGCGTTCTTGCTCGGCCACCATGTCGTAGGTGCCATCGATCCATATCATGTGGACGAGGTGAGACTTCAATCGAACCGCGGTCTCGAGCTCGTTCGCCGAGAAAAGGAAACCGCCATCGCCAGAAATTGAAAGAACCTTTTCCTGAGGACGTACCAGTGTGGCCGCGATAGCCCAAGGCAACGCAATCCCAAGTGTTTGTTGGCCATTCGAGATTAGGAATTGACGGGCGCGAAAACTGTAAAGATAGCGCGCTAAATATATGCTGAAGGATCCCATATCCGAGCACACAGTGACATCGGGAGTAAGGATGTCTTGGAGTTCCGCTATGAGCCGCAGCGGATGGATCGGAACCCCAGATAAGTTAGCGGCTTCGGCCCTCATCTGTTCGCGATCGTGAGCTATTCGAGAGAGAAGCACCTTTGAAGAGTTGTCTATCGATGGACGATGCAAAAGCAGCATCAACGCGGAGAGAGTTTCTTCTATGCTCCCAATCAGTTCAATGGCTGGAATATAATCGTTCTCGACCTCTGCGGGAACAACGTCAATATGCACAATCGTTCGATCTCGATTCTTGTTCCAGAGAGTCGGCCAGTATTCGACGGGGTCGTATCCGATTGTGAGCACGAGGTCCGCGGTGTCCAACACGTCATCCGCGGGCTGGTTTGCTATCTGGCCCACACGACCGGCAAAAAGGGGAAAGAGTTGCTGACTGATCGCTCCGGCCGCTTGAAAAGTTCCGACGACAGGCATCGAGCACTCGTTTACAAAGCCGCGAATGGCATCGGTAGCTTTTGGCTTGCTAGCCATTAGTCCAAGAAAAACAACCGGTGTCTTGGCAGAATTAATCAGGCGCGCCGCTTCGCGCAGAGACGCCTCGGCGGCTCTTCCATATTCGCTACTGCTAAAAGCGATAGGCTTGCATTCTGCTCCTCCCATCATCACATCGATTGGGAGGCTTACGAACGCGGAGCCAGCTCGATCCGATTCAGCGGCGCGAAATGCGGCCGCGAGCACTTCGGCGGTGGCAGCCGGTGAATCTACCTCCGCCGCGTATTTGGTTATGGGCTTGAGCATACTCACCGAGTCCATCGTCTGATGCAAGGATTTGAGACGATCCGCCACCGCGACGGCACCGCCTAACGCCACGAGTGGGTCGCCTTCAGAATGAGCAGTTGCCAATCCGGTCGTTAGATTAGAAACGCCAGGTCCTGATGTCGCAATCGCCACTCCTGCCTTGCCGGTCATTCGTCCAATGCCTCCAGCGATGAAGGCTGCATTTTGTTCGTGACGACAGACTACGGTCTGAATCGTGGAATCTACCAACGTATCGAATACTTTGTCGATCTTCGCGCCGGGCACTCCAAAAATATATTTTGTGCCTCGCGCCTCAAGCATTTGCACGACGACATCCGAACCTGTCATTGGTTGTCTTACTGGCCGTAGCTGCGCTTTCATCCTACTGCTCCTTCCGGGACTGGCTACTCCGCTTGTCGGAGATCCTTTGTCGTGTCCACCGCCAGATTGGCCTTCAAAAACGATTCAATCGCGGGGAGCCGCACGTCGTACTCACAAAGCACCTGGATTCCGACGCGCAATACCTTCGTCGCACTGCAACCCAGCACGTGGCCGCCCTTCGTGCGGTCCTCTGAGATGAAGTGGAAGTGATATCCGGGCACACTAAACGAGGTTGAATAGCGGGGAGACCAGATGGAGACGAGAGTGCCCACGATTTCTTCGAAGTGGAATTCCGGCTCGGTCTGGGCAGCGGCGGCGAGCCCGGTGCCTTCGCTAGTGGCTTTCATTGCGCGGGTGTGCATGCGCTCGAAAACACCGTCCACGCGAAAGGCAAAAAAAAGATTGTCGGATTCACGGTGATGATCGCAGGCTCGCTCCAGGTCCTCTAGGCTGCCCACAGCAGGAACATCAAAGCTCTCATCTGGCTGAAATCGGCTTACGACGGCAAACGGAACCAAGAAGTCATCCGGCCGATGCTGCACGCTTCCGTTTCCGCGCACCTGATAAATATTTCCGTCAAGCACAACCATTTCCCCGTCGAGATGCTCGAAAGTTCCCAAGCCGAAGTCGCCGTTGGCGAGCAGAGTTCGTGACGACACCGCTCCGTCATAAATTCCTTGCACGAGCGCCGCGGATGTAGAGATTTGATAGGCACGGTGGCGAGTGGTTTGAAAATATTGGCTTAGCGCAGCGGTGACAACACTATCAAGCGAACTGCCGCGCGAGACAACAGCATCGTTCAGAATGTTCGCGAGGGAACTTGGAATAACGACATTCAGATTCGGCACGACCTCGCCTTCCTTTCAGCCGGGAACTCTATTTCTTGGAAACCGAACTCTTCTTGCAACACAAAAGATCTGCTCCTTTTTCGAACATAGAATGCAATGCCCCTTGCTGCCAATGTGGCAATGCGAATGTCAGAGGTCTACTTCTGACGTAAATAGGTTGCGGTTCCATCGAGCCAATTTTGCCGCCCAGGCGCAAAAATATCGATGTCGATCGTGTCTTCCACGAATATGAATTCATGCGGAACATTGGGCGGGATGATCATTATGTCGCCCGCTTTCATAATGTACTTTCGTCCTTGCGAGTACACTTCAGCGTGGCCTTCGATAATCCACGTGACTTGTTCGTTGATGTGGTGAGTGAGAGGCACAACGCCGCCTTTCTTCGCAATCCACTTCACGAACGCGACGTTTGTTTCCTGGAGATACTGGCGAGAAAGGAGATCGTTGATTGTTTCGACGGGCTGCGCATCGAGGTGGAAGAGTTGGGATTCGCCTGCGAGATGCAGACTGATTTTAGGCAAAATACCCCGCCCCGGAGCGTCTTCTACCTGCGAAACGAGCTGGGGTGCCACCGTCGTTGCCGGATCGGCTACAGAACTGGCGTTTTTCGTGTTTGTCATCTCTTCCTCGTAATTGCGGCAAGCGCTTTCAAATAGTGCCGCTGAACCTAATAGATTCAGGAAATCGAACCCAGGGAGACTAGCGAAGTGTTGCTTTCAGATAGTTGTCGTCGAGCTCGGATGGATGGGACCGGACTTTGCGTCGGCTCCCCCTTCCTCGTTGCTGATTGGCATGGCTTCAGGTGTCCATGAGGCACTATGCTGAATCAGGAAAAGAAAAAACATCAGGCGATGGCACGACTTTGTAATACCCGATCGGGCGAATGAGCGGATGCGTTAATGGTAGTAGTACAAATCGGTGGCTTTGGCGCAACGCCGCGACCCAGCGCAGACGAACTTCACGGTGTGAGCCGCCTCTTCCCAGATCAGCTAGAATCTACTTTCTACCTGACGCACGCTAATGAGCTTTGAACCGATTGAGAATTACGGGGTAATTGGCAATATGCGCTCGATTGCCCTGGTGGGTATGAACGGTTCAATCGACTTTCTCTGCTATCCAAATTTCGATTCTCCCACCGTGTTTGCAGCACTGCTCGATGACGAGAAGGGTGGCTGCTTTCAGATTCAACCCCAACTCAGAAAAAAGAAGGTCCGGCAGATGTATTTCCCAGACACGAACATTCTGCTCACGCGATTTCTTGCGGCGGAGGGTGTTGCCGAGCTGACGGACTACATGCCCATTGGGACAGACGGGGAGCAGCCGAATGAGCTCATCCGCACTTTGGCCGTTATCCGGGGCGAGGTCAATTTCAAGATGCGGTGCCACCCACGATTTAACTATGGCATGTGCGGGCATACAGTGAAAATCGAGGATCGATCCGCGATTTTCTCGCCATCGAGCGATACTTGTCCACTGATGGCGCTATACTCCACCATTGACCTGCGGCAACAAGGCCAGGATGTAACTTCCGAGTTCACTCTTAGAGCTGGTGAGAGCGTGTCGTTTGTTTTCGGGGGAGTTCGCCCTCCAGAACAGCAACCCGAGATGGAGTTCGTAGAGCAGCGCTTTCGCGAGACGGCACATTTCTGGAAGAGTTGGATTGCCAAATCAAAGTACAAGGGCCGGTGGCGTGAGATGGTCAACCGTTCGGCCCTGATGTTGAAGCTGCTGATCAGCCGTGAGCATGGATCCCTGATTGCAGCCGCGACATGTTCCCTGCCAGAACACATCGGCGGAGTACGCAATTGGGACTATCGATTCACTTGGCTGCGAGATGCGACATTCACGCTGTATGCGCTGATCCGGCTGGGATTCGTCGAAGAAACTGAGGCGTTCATCGACTGGTTGAAGGGGCGGCTCGGTGATGATGCGGAGCGTGGACCCTTGCAGGTAATGTACGGGATCGATGGCAGGCAGAAGCTCGATGAAGTGACGCTTGATCATCTGCGCGGGTATGAGGATTCCAACCCCGTACGCATCGGAAACGCGGCCTATCAACAGCTACAGCTGGATATTTATGGCGAAATGATGGATTCCATTTATCTCGCAAACAAATACGGAGATTCGGTTTCCTATGCCGGCTGGCAGCAAGTTCAGCGCGTATTGGAGTGGCTGGGCAAGAACTGGCAACGGCCCGATGAAGGCATATGGGAGGTCCGAGGCGGCGCGCGAGAATTCCTGCACTCGCGTTTGATGTGCTGGGTAGCTTTCGACCGAGCGCTGCGGCTTGCGCAGAAACGTTCGCTCTCTGCGCCATTCGGCGATTGGCTGCGAACGCGCGATGCGATTCGAGAAGACATCTTTACCAACTTCTGGGATGAAGATTT
>JAOAPG010000091.1 GCA_025462785.1 Acidobacteriaceae bacterium | reverse complement strand
CCAACCAGAGCTGCATTCTTCCCCGGAAGAAGCTGAGGGAACAGAAATCCCACAACCGCGAGTGCGAATGCAAGAAGACCGGGCACTAACAGCAGCCGAAAATAAAGTTCCCCCTTGGCACTGAAGTGTGCCGGATCATAAAGATCGAACCAGTGCGAAAACATGAGGACTACGACCGTCACAACAAGAATCTTGAGATATCCGCCCTCGTAGTTAAGTAGCACATAACTGTCTTCCGGATGCTGCAAGACCATGCCCAGCAGAAACGAAGTCCAAATAATGAGGGCTTCGCCCGCCAGAAGCACGAGCGTGCGCACTGGATAATAGACGTTGAAGAGGCGTATCACAGTTTTTCTCGGTTACGACTTTGCAGCCGGACGGCCGTAAGCGGCGTAATAATACTCGCTATAAGGCGACGAACCTTCATCTATCCCGTTCAACACCACACCCACTACATTCTTGTCCCGAAACTCTTGACGTGCCCGGCGTGCGAGATCAAACGGAGTTGCGTTCGAACGTACGACCATGAGAACGCCGTCGCAGTAGCTCGAAAGCAGAACACCATCCGTTACGGGCACTGCCGGAGGCGAATCAATAATGATCCAATCGAACAATGGCTCGAGTCGGTTCAGCAGAAACTTCAGTCGCCCATTGGCAAGAAGTTCCGCCGGATTGGCATTGGCGTGCCCAGCGGGAATAAAGAACAGGTTCTCCATCGGGCCGCGTTGCACCACTCCAAATTCGTCGTTTTCGCCACGCAGGTATTCGGAGAGACCCGGCGCCTGTGTAACGCCGAACGTGCCATGCAGTTTCGGGCCGCGAAGGTCGGCATCAATCAATAACGCCCTGCGCCCGTGCTGGCGCACCATTACCTGGGCCAGATTTGCCGAAACAAAAGACTTGCCTTCCTTAGGGAGCGCACTCGTCACCAAAATCTTCTTTAGAGGCTGTCGCTCCCGCAGCTGATAAAGCCGTGAACGGAGTGTCCTGAACTCTTCCGTTCCATATTTGTGCTCTTCGTCCTGAAAGAACAACATCGTCTTCAGGTCGGGAGTCCATCTGCTTTGCGGACAACGCGCGAGTAGCGAGTCGAATGTAAAAGCTGAGGCGGCATTGAAGTTCGGAGCCGACTGATTCTCCCCTCTCATCGTCGAAACTGGCTCCGCATAAGTGTTAGCCACAGTTTGATTGGCTTCCGGTTGACCTCCGTACTCCGTCCGCTCCTGTTCGGCCTTCTTTAATGCTTCATGAATTCGGCTCATACTTTCCTTTCCTTGGGGAGGTCTTGTTCAGACTCGCGCAAGCGGTCGGCAAGATTGGCGAGAGTTTTTAAGGCGTCGACTAAATCAAATTTGTCCGATCCAGAGGGGCGCGGAGGCACTGACAGGGCGGCAGAGGCAGTGCTATCGCCGAGATCAAAATCCCGCGCCACTGCTTCCACAACGCTCTGGGTTACCACTCTTTGCTGATCGACAAACGCGCTTACCAGGCAATGTTCGCAAATCAAGTTCACCACACGCGGGATACCACCGGAGTAAAGATGGATCGCGTTCAGAGCTTCGGGATCGAATATCTGCTGTCCACTCGACCCAGCAATGCGCAAGCGCTGAGCTACATAAGACTTAGTCTCGTCCATGGTCAGAGGATGCGTCTTTGCCCGCAAAGTGAGCCGCTGTCTCAATTGACGCAAGTGGGCTTGCTTCAATTTCAGTTCAAGCTCCGGTTGCCCGACCAGAACAATTTGCAGTAATTTTTCGGTAGAGGTCTCGAGGTTGGTCATCAACCGAATTTCTTCCAGCAGCTCATCCGAAAGATTTTGCGCTTCATCGATAATCAAAACCGCAGTTTCGCCGGCCCGGTACCGATCCAGCAGCCAGTTGTAGAGACGCAAAAGGATCTGGCTCTTCGATCTGGAATCACACGGGATTCCGAAGTCCGCCATCATGTAATCGAGAAATTGCGGCACATTCAGTCGCGAGTTGAAGACGAATGCAGTAGCGACCTGTTGCAAGCGCAGCCACTCCAGCAGCTTATTAATAAGCGTCGTCTTTCCGGTTCCCACTTCTCCAGTAAGCAGCACGAAACCCTTGCGGCTTTGAATGCCATAAGTAAGGCAAGCCAGAGCTTCTTCCGTATGCCGCGTCAGAAACAAGTAACGCGGGTCGGGATTTACGTTAAACGGGTTTGCGCGCAGGCCAAAAAATTCTTTGTACATAAATTCTTAGACCTCGACCATTTCCTTCTTCTCAGCTGGGTTTGCGCCACGTCGGCCGAGTTTTCCGTTCTTGCTCCCATCCCCATTTTCACTACCCACCCATGGCAGTGCAACGAGCACCGGCAACTCAAGAACAGCGAGCACATCCTGCTCTGTACGAATGGATTTGTCCTTCAATTCCAGCCCGAGTGCTATCACGCCGCCGATGGCCAACCCTGCCCCCGCCCCGCCACCCGCGAATAGCAACCGGTTCGGAAAGCTCGGCGAATCCGGCAAGCTCGCGGGATTGAGCAACCGCATCTGTTCGCCTTGTTGTCCGCGCTCCATATTGGTTTGCATCTCAGACTCACTTCTCTTGGCCAACAGATCCTGGTAGAACTTCTGCGCCGTGTCATAGTCTCGGGTCAGAAGCTTGTATTGCTCCTCCACTCCCGGACTGAGTGCGACTCGGCTTTGATAAACCGCGATTTGCTGCTGCAACCTTTTTTGATCACGGGTCGCCTGCGCGATCGCGTCCCCGTATTGATGAATTTGAACCCGCAATTGCTGGATTTCGGGAGGCTCGGCTTGTCCGGTCTTATCAGTACTCTCCGCACTTGCTGTAGCCGCAGCGGCACTAGCGGCCTTCAGTTGGCGCTGCACCGCAGCAATATCATTCTTGGTTTTCACCACATCGGGATAATCGTCAGTGTAGCGGGCCTGCAAGGAATTGAGCTGGGTCTGCAATATCACCAACTGTTGCTGCAAAGTTTGCGGACTGGTTGACGTTTGCGAGGATGCCTTCCATGCCGCGAGCTGTTGTGCCAATAAAGATTCCGCGTAAGTCTTGTCCTGCTCTGCCCGATTTAAGGTCTGCGTGTTGGCATCGAGCTGTGAATTAAGCCCAGCCAGCAGTTTCATGTTGTTGTCCGTGTCGCCTGGCAGTTGACCGAGATATTGCTTCTTGAATGCAGCCAACTTGGCGTCTTGGTCATCGAGTCCGCGCTTCGCCTCTTCAAGTTGCCGATCAATGAACCCGGTAGTCCCACTCGCTACGTCGCCACGTTCCTTGAGGTCTTCGGCAATCATCATGGAAGTGATTTCATTGCAGACCCGTTGCGCTTCGTTAGGATCGGCGGCCGTGTAGCTCACGTTGAACCCCGGAACCAGGCTCGGATCTCCGGGCTTTTTCTTAACGGTGCTCGGAACAGTAGGCTGCACCGGCTGAACCTGCAAGCCTGCGCGGATTTGCTCAATCGCTTCGTCGACACCTCTGCCCTTGCGAACCAAGCCCAACCGATCAATCATCGGTTCCAATTGGTTTCGGCTAAGCACCTGCTGTTGAATAGTCGCAATGCGCTGAGAAATATCACTCGTGATGGCCGGCTTGACCACCCCTTCAGGCACTTTTTGCGGTTCCACTAACACAGTGGCCGTCGACGTAAATTTCGGCGCAAACGCGAAAGAAACAGCGAATCCAATAATGGGCGCCAGCAGTGTGGGAATCAAAATCACCTTCAGGCGACGGCGCAACATCGCCAGATAATCGTCCATGCCTAGTTCGCGATTTTCAATCATTACTTTGTTTCCGTTCTGACTATCCTCCTTGAGGATCGTCGAAGCTCACGTTAATTCTTTAGTCCAGTCGTATGGGACGTGGATGCCAATCCACGCCGATAGTCACGACTTGACGTTGCGAAACTCGTCCGCATCCGACTGCCGAGTAGATGCAACTGGGTGCATTAAAACTAAGTTCATTAAATTGGTAGCTGCCGTAAACATCCCAGTATCTTCCAAAAGCGCGCCGCATGGCGACGGCCGCATAACCGAACTGATACGAATTAGGTGGTGACCCCGCGACCGGCAATATTCTTGTGTTGTGGGCGTATCCGATATCTGCCAACGCTGTCCAGCGACGACGGATCGGACGCGAGATATTGAACTTGGCGATGTTGCTGGTGGCGCCCGTGAGAATTCCTGAGCCATTTGTATCCAGACGCTCAAATGCCAGGGACAGGGAAGTTTTCGGAAACTTATAGGTCAGCAAGGCGCGGCCGTAACAGTCAGGTTCGTGTAGCTGCTCGCCTG
>JAOAPG010000405.1 GCA_025462785.1 Acidobacteriaceae bacterium | reverse complement strand
AGATCCGTCGGTGGTCTTGACCACGGTGACGGCATGGGTCGAGGGCGGTGCGGCCCCTTGGGCTAGAGCCACAGCTGGGTTCCATCCGGCAATAGTCCCATCAATGGTGGAGAACAGGAAGAGCGCTGGTTTACCTGGTGCTAGCAGGAAATCTGTTGGATTGCTGTTGGCTATGGTGCCGGTTGGGGTACCTATGGGCGTCTTCTTGTTTGTCGGATCGGCTGGCGGGATGGTGACGACCAGAGACTGCTTGGCGCCTGGTCCGTTGTACAACGTGCTGAACCCTGTCGCCTGGTCAGAGATCCACCATGGGCTTCCAGAAGCTCGGGACAAGCCCCACGGGTTTATCAGTTGGGGGTCGGTGACAGGAGCAACTCCTGACATGTTGGAAACAAGATTGGTTTGCATGTAGTGTTGCGCAAAGCAAGTGGCGCTCATGATCAGGGCCAATGCTGTACTCACGCAAAAGCACAGTAACGTCTTCATCTGTCAAATCTCCTTTGGTGTTTATAGTTATGCCGCGTGCAGCCTCTCGTGACCACACGCGTCGGTAAAGGGCCTGCAAGCCAACCGCAGCTGGAGCGGGGGTTAGTTGAGAGGCTCAATCATTGATGCGACGGAATCGAAGCCACTATTTCTGGCCTTGATTGTTGGAGGGCCTGCTTCGATGTGCCGAGCCGGCAAGAGTGAATGCGTACACTTTGTTGTTTCCGATTCCTGGTGGGACATTTCGGTAACCGGATCCCCAATAGAGGGTGCCGCCCACGATGGAAGGGCCATAGATCACTGAGCCGCCGCTTCGCAAAGTTCCAGAGAATGTTTCCGGTTGCCGTGTCTAGCATCGCGACATAAATGCGCTTGCCATCAGTAGCACTGATCAATGCCGCCATGGGCAAGGACACGTAACGATTCTTAATTGACATCTGCATTGTCCTCCTCGATCTTCGGCTGCGGTTACGCCCGTCGGTTTAACAGCGCCGTAGTGTCTTGGTGTTTAAAATCTTCTTTGTCTTCAGCTTTGATAAACGCACTTCTCGAACCCAGGGGAAAATTGTGACTCCTCGAAGTCGAGGAAACATCAAAAGCCTATCGTTGGTTTCAACCACACTCTCACCGTGCCTGAGAGCCCGCTGCCAATTAACTTCGTTAATGTCCTGGCCGGTGAGCTTGCTTCGTTTCTCGAGAATGCTGGTACCGACCCGAGCGTCGAACCCCTTATCTTCGATACGGATCCGATAGGTACGGGCAAGCACGACGAAATGCTCCTCTTCATTGCGGCGAAGGTGCATTGGCGGGCACAACCGGGAGCTGCAACGGATTCAACGATCGCATATGCCCCATTTGTTTCTGTGCTGGGAAGGCGCACTGCAATACGTTCACCGGCAGTCCCTTAATACCAAGGGCCCTTATGGGTTGCATTTTCCATAGGTCATGATCTCCTTTCCCATTGAGACTGCGGGATCGTCTCGTGGTCAGCTACGAGATATCGCTGGTGCTCATAGAACAAAACACCTGCACAGTTGACTTATTCCGTAATTGCAGAAAAAAGTTCTCCTGGGAAGATCATGATGATCGAGGTGGTGATCGCGATGATGATGTTGATCGTGATGAAGTAGCAGGTGCCGCATGAACACGCGCATCAATCCGTTTGGGGACCTAAAGGATCCACCGTCCTTTACGACGAAGCCGAGAAAAGAAAGAGCGGTCCCGGAAGAGGTCATCGCCCGCATCGCGGACAGCAATACCGCTTACGAGAGGATCGATCGATCCGCGGCCAGAAATCGCGGCTATTCCAATGAGCTTGGAAGTGTTCCGCTCCCTCGCCTGAAAGGATGCTGGAACGCGCCAAGGCAACGGCCTTTTGGTTCCTATGCCACGCTACAAAACATCAGGTTGTAAAACGCAGTTCCCGCCAGGCCTTTGCCTGGGTTGATTTCTGTAGCTTGTGTGGAAGTGTCCATCTCCGCTCTAAGTGGACACGATCTCTATGTGTCCACGAGCAAGGATGCCCTTCGTTTACTCCTCTGTCCAGACGGCCACTGCCGAACGCTTACGCTGCCGATCGCATACAGGGAAGTGCAAGTCGCCTTGTTGGGATCGTGAGCGGCTATACTGAGAAAATTGCTAGGGGGCAGCGCACGATGAAGGGTTATCTAAGCTCCTGCCACTTCCATACTGCGAGACTGAAAGGAGCGCACAAGAGTAGTCCGACAACAATATTTAGCAAGGTCCACGGTAGCGGCACTCTGATAATTGAAACGATAGCTAAGAAGCCTCCCGCCTGTTCGGATCCATCGAGATTACTCCTCAGTGCCAACATACACGACGAGGTCCGCGTCGGCTTACAAAACTGATTCCGAGCGCTTTAAAGGAACAGATTCCCCCAGCTCCTGTGTCAGCGCACTCTGAGTTGTCGGACAAGATCACCCCCCGTCGACGCTGGCCAGAAGTCGGCTTCGAGGAGATCGCCATTTGATCTATTGATCTCCCCCAAGCCCGTTTCTGGACAGCGTGTGGTTTTGGCAACGATCCACTTGCTACTCACCGAAGGACAAGGACGAGGTTTTGCGCCTCCATCCACGTAGTGCGGGTCTCCAACAAATTGCTAAAGATCCTGATAGCGGCTCTGTAGCCCTCAGTGGCCTACTGAGTTCACCCGATCTTTGGGAAATCTAGTGGGAGACAAATCATGGTCGAGAAAACTTGTGCAGCGTGCGACTGCAAATTGGATGAGGGTGCCATCAAGGTCAAAATCGCCGGTAAAACGGTCGAAGTGTGCTGCGACGCGTGCGCCCAGAAGCTGAAGGAAGCCAGTTCTTCGTCAAGGGAGGGCTGAGCTATGAACTTGAATCTACTACTTACGAGCGTTCATCGCCTGCGGCGTCGGCTAGCCCAGCCCGCCTCAGTTCAAAGGACAAACGCTCTAATCGCGGGCTGGTGTCTGAGCGTGGCGGTGTTGGGACATGCGTACGGAAAGGAAAACATAATGACTTCGACACAAGGATTGAGTGCGACGGCGGCACCTGGAAACAAATCGTTGCCCGTCCGGCGCAGTGTGCAGACCGCGTCAGGCCGTATCAGCTATGTCGAGCAAGGCTCTGGACCGGTTGCGTTATTCGTTCACGGAGTTTTGCTGAACAGCCATTTGTGGCGTCACCAGTTAGCGGATTTGTCGGATATCAGGCGCTCCATTGCTGTGGACTTGCTGGCGCACGGCGACACCGAAATCGCGCCGAATCAGGACGTGTCGGTCACCGCCAATGCGAAGATGCTCAAGGAATTTCTCGATGCTTTGAACATCGATCAGGTGGACCTCGTAGGCAATGACAGCGGTGGAGGCATTTCACAGATTTTCGCAGCACTGTATCCGGAACGGGTGCGGAGCCTCACACTTACCGACTGTGACACCCACGATAACTGGCCGCCCGACGCCTTCAAGCCATTTCTCGCGATGGCCGCCGGTGGAGGCTTACGCGGAACGCTCGATGCGATGTTGGCGGACAAGAGTGTCTATCGATCGCCCCAGGCCTTGGGACCAGCCTACGAGCATCCCGAACAGCTAAGCGACGACAGCATCGAAACCTACTTGCGTCCGTTCGTTAAGAACCCCCAGCGAACGCACGACCTGGAACGATTCCTCGCAGCTTTCGACAACAAGCACACTCTTGCCATTGAGCCACAGCTAAAAACGTTGAAGGCGCCAACGTTGATCGTCTGGGGCACGGATGACGTGTATTTCCCAGTGAAGTGGTCGCACTGGCTTGCGCACAACATCCCGGGCACCCGGCGTCGTGCCGAATTGAAGGATGCCAGAATCTTTTTCCCGGAAGAACGCTGGGGAGAATTCGACAAGGAGCTGCGTGCACACTGGTTACTAGTGGAAGAACAAGCATCGCAAAGCGAGCTGTCAGCGACTCATTGAGTGCTTTCGCCAAATCGCCGCAGCAAGAAATAGCGCAAGGGCCGCGGATGTACTCCGCGGTCCCGTGATTCTAGATCGGAGACAGAGTTAATGAAACGCCGAGACTTTTTGTATGGCTCTTTTGCGGCACCGGGTGGGGTGCTCTGGTCGCAAACCGTGGCCTTTGCAAAATCGGCAAACTCAAAAACAATCGACGCTAAAGCTTTTCGCGCATCGCGCCGATTCGCCGATCTGCCTCTCAGCCGTGTCGCCTACGTAGAACGCGGTCATGGGCCAGCGGCGCTATTCATCCACGGATATCCCCTCAACGGCTTCCAGTGGCGCGGAGCGCTCCAGAGGCTTCAGGTATACCGCCGCTGTATCGCCCCCGACGTAATGGGCATGGGATACACGCAAACCCCAAAGGGGCAAAAGATTTCTCCTGAAACACAAGCGACCATGTTAGTGATGTTGTTGGACTCTCTTCACATCAACGCAGTGGATCTGATTGCCAACGACAGCGGTGGACTGGTCGCCCAGTTGCTCCTCGCAAAATATCCTGGTCGCGTCAGAACGTTACTGTTGACCAATTGCGACGTAGACGAAAACAGCCCTCCGCCACAGTTTCTCCCGTTCATTGAACAGGCGAAGAAAGGCACCTTCGTGGACGAATTCATCGTTCCTCAATTGAAAGATAAGCAGGTCGCCCGGTCGCCTCAAGGAATGGGCGGCCTCGCCTTTACAAATCCCGAAAACCTTGCAGACGAAACCATCGACACCTATTTCCGCCCGCTCGTTGAAACGCCACTCAAGAAATCCCAGGTAAACGAGTACGCCGTTTCCATGGGAACAAACTCCCTCGTCGCAATACGCGAGAACCTCCATCAATGGAAAGGGCCAGCCCGCATGGTCTGGGGACTGAAAGACGTGCTCTTTGGTGTGAAGTGGGCCGAGTGGCTCGACCGCGCTCTCCCAGGCTCGCGCGGCATAAGAAGAGTGGAAGGCGCAAATCTCTTCTTCCCCGAAGAAATGCCCGACCTGATTGCGGAAGAGGCGGAGCGGCTGTGGAACGACAAATCGCGTACAAAAGGAGTTCTCTGGTGACATCGAACAAGAGTGTCACCGTTTTTGGCGCCTATGGCCACACCGGGCGCTTTGTCGTTTCCGAGTTACGCCAACGTGGATGGACGCCGATTCTCTGCGGGCGTGATCCCGATAAGCTGAATGCTCTTGGGGATGTGCATCCCGGACTCGACTTACGGCCCGCGCGTGTCGATGACTCAGCCTCGCTCGATCGCGCACTTGTCGGGTCAACAGCAGTTATCAATTGCGCCGGACCCTTCGCCAGAACCTCCGCGCCAGTGATCGAAGCCGCGCTGCGCGCGCAAATTCCTTATTTGGACGTAGCGGCCGAGATAGAGGCCAACGCGGATACCTTCGAGCAATATGCAGATCGAGCGCGCGAGGCAGGCATTGTGATTGTGCCCGCGATGGCTTTTTACGGTGGACTGGGTGATCTGCTCGCGACGGCGGCCATGGGAGATTGGACGATCGCAGATGAGATTTGCATTGCGTACGCCCTTAGTAGCTGGAAGCCGACTCTTGGAACGAGGGCTACGACCCAGGTTTCGCGCCAGCGGAGG
>JAOAPG010000400.1 GCA_025462785.1 Acidobacteriaceae bacterium | reverse complement strand
GCTCCTGAATCGTGACGTTGCGGCCCAGTCGTGCCGAAGGATGTACGACAGCGCTGGGATGAACACCTGGTCGGTGGTTTTCTGAGGAAGAAAAGAGCGTGGACGCGCGAGCGAAAGCGAGTCGGGGATGGGATGAAATCAGCAGCGGCTTCGGGCCGGCGGCCGAACTGGCAAACTCCCCGGCGATGATCGCGGAAGCCGCTGATCCGAGAACAGCGCCGAGACTTTTTTCGTTCTCGAGAAAAACCAGATCGCCGGCCTTAGCCGACGCAACGCTTGAAATCCCTGTCAATTCGGTTTCTTGATCACCCACGACCCGAGCTTGGACGAATTCCGCAATCTCTCGTACAGTGCGCTGCATGGCACCTTTGTATATGTTTGGCGCGGGAAAGAAAAGCTATAGGCCGAAGGTGCGGACTAGAATGTTCCATGGAGAAGAAAATCTTCTGGATCAGCTTTACGGTGCTAGGGCTTGTGGCTGATTTCACATTACCGATCTGGTGGGCTCTGGCTGCGACGATTCCGGCGGTGTTCATCAGCTGGTGGATCGCGTATCGGAGCGAATGGTTTTGAGTTTCGTCTTGAAAAGTGCAGCAGGGTGCTCAATTTTATGCTTGTCTATCGCGCTTTTCCATACACGACGTATGCTGACCACGAAGGGCTATCTAGAACATTTCGAACAAAAAAAGGTCGCGGGTGGCTTTTACAGATACAATCCGCTTGACACACTACGAACAGCATCCTAACTTCTTCCTTGTGCAAAGCAGATCCTCTGCAGCAGATCTATTCCTCAAAAACTGACGACGAACTGCTTAGCTCTAGCAGCAGATGAGGGATAGCTTCGGGACGGGGCCAAACCGATATTAGTCAGTGAGATGCTGTGGTGAAATCTCGTGCAAGGATCCTTGCACGGCGATGTATCTCAAGCTACACCACCATCCCAGTTCGTGAACCGTGCTTTAGGACGTGGGAAATGGCTCGGATTATGGCTCTTGAATAGTTTTATAGCAACGTGCGGACCGTTGATTAACATCGGTGTCGTTACGTATTCTTCTCAACCGTTCGTGAGCCCCGCCGCTAGAATGCGGTTCATGCTGAGGTTTGTTTACACACCGTATTATCCATTGCCGATTCTACTTGCATTGATCCTCGGATTTTTCAGCTAGGCGCGATTTCGGGGATCATATCGCTATTGGGTGTGGGTATTACCAGCCGCTGTTTTGCTGAGTTCTCTCAGCGATTGGAAAGAATCGAATCAAACGTCATGGTCAAAATCACTGATGCACTTTTTCCAATTCTTGCCTTATCCTGCTAATCGGGATCAGTTGGATTCGACGCTATTCTTGTATATGTCAATAGCGTATCTGATTGGTGTGAGTGTTCACGCCTTAGCGCAACCCAGGCCCGAACTGAAAAACTAATTCCTTCAAAAACTGATCTTCACAATCTCGCCTCCTGCCCCCACCAGCCATCCCGCGTTCGGACTTGCGAATGCTACTGCCCACCCTCCTGTCACTCCGGGCAGCACGTACCAGGTCGTTCCTTCATCTGGAGTCCACGCCGCTCCGCCTGTATCAGCCGTAACCACCACGTAGCGGGTAGTCTCTTGGCACAGCGTTAGGCACTTGCCAACCGTCTTGCGCACATAGCTGAGGCCGTAAATGGCTCCGGTCACAGGAGGCGCGTTGGTAAGCGTCCAAGTCTGACCGCCGTCCCCAGAAATTGCTGTACGCGCGTTATCCGGATCGCTTGGGTCGAGGTCGCCGCCGCCCACGATGCCGTTCGAGGTATCGCGAAAATCAACGGTGAACGCGCCCGCGCTGGGAGAACTTACAATTGGAGTGTTATAGGCGTTCCAGGTGTCGCCTCCGTCTTTCGTAGCGAGGATCCGGGCAATCGATGAACCACCAGTCGCGATCCACGCGTTATTTGCGCCTTGGGTTGCGACGCAAGTGCCACTCGATGAGAACGACGCTTCACCCGGCAATGCCGGCGGCATATTACTGGCGATGCTCTGCCATGTGCTTCCGTCGGTGGTGCGAATGTCAGGGAAGACTCCGTTCACCGAATCACTGTGCGAAATTCCCCGGTCTGGACCCCAGAAGGCGAAGCAGTCATAGAAAGCGCCGGCGAACTGGCTCTTGAACTGCATGGTCCAAGTCGCGCCGCCGTCGACAGTTTTGTAGATGCGAAAGTCGGAGGGAAAATTTCCGATCGACTGCAGATACGCGACCTTGTCGCTGACGCCCTGCACGTCGCGGAATTGCAGCCCTTTGGCGCCCTTCACGACGCCGGACTTCCAAGTCTTCCCGCCGTCCGTCGTGAGAAGAAACGTTCCATGAGTCCCAGCGGCCCAAACCACTCGCGCGTTCACCGGACTGACCGCGATCAACGTCGCCGTGGTGCCGCTATTTTGCGGAGTCAACTTGGGGAAATGAGTCTGCCCCATGCTCAGGCTGGCACAGGCAGTAATCAGTAAAACAACGAGAGCGACACGAGGGATGCGCATGTGGAATTCTCCTTATCATTTTTGACTTCGACAATTGTGGTGGGAATCCATTCCAGGACTCGGTTCGGTTTGCCCAATAGGTCTATAGGAGCCGTAAGCCGGTGCCGATTCTAATACAAAATGAGAGCACCGTGTTAGGAAAGGATCTATCTCGATGCCGCTTGTAACTGGAATCGCCTGTTGCAAGAGTTGGGTATCTACGACGCAGAGCCAACCCAATTCGGCTACGCCCTTGGAACAAGCTGTTTAGGAGTTAACTTTCTTACGGTTGGATAAAATTACCCAAAAGACGCGAAACGAGCTGTACAATCCGAGCGAATCAGCTTTGACGGAGAAATTCCAGCAGTCGTGAAGACCAAGCTCGTCCTTGCCATTCTGAGTCTTTGCATCATCTCGGGAAGCGTTGCTGCATTCGGGCAAAAGCTTTATCCCGCTCAGGGTCCACTGGCATCGCAGACAGCACCGCCCGTATTTTCCGGCCAAATCAGGAGACCGATGTTTTCAGCAGGGGGACTGCCCAAACTCCTGAAATCCTGGACCCTCGCTAACGGAGAGGTGCTTCCAGGAAAGTTTGCTGTGGTGAAAGTGACTTCCGTGAACACAAGGATGCCGGGAACGCCGGACAGCTATCCGCCGCAGCCCAATCTCGCATTTGCCTGGGATGCCATATACGGACAGGGATATTTTGCCGCTCATATTCTTGGCGAGAAAATTTGGCAGGGAATTTTCAATGGGAATCAGGGGACCGTTCTCCAGGCGGAGTTTGCTGGGACGGGCAACAGGGGTACGGCGATAGATAATAAGGGCAATATCTACAAGATGGTCTGGTAGGAGTTGTTGATGCGCTTCCGCCGCGTCACTATTGTCGGTAAGTTTCCAATCATGGCGTTAGATAGTGCCAATTTGAGCCGCCACAAGCTGCGCGAACCTGTCCGCAAGTCCAAGTGAATCGCTGCTAACGGTTACGATAATCGTGCCCTTGCGGAAGTGGATCTCGAACCTCCCGCTATTCCTGAACACGGCCAAGTAGCTCTTCATCACCAATCTCGAATTTTTCAATCTTCCATCCGCTTGCGACTTTTCCTGGGCCTAGGCACAGCTTGGCATCCGCCGTCGAATCGACTTGGAAGATCCTGAGATCGACGCTTTGTCGCTTCTCGGTCTGCGATCTGTTGTCGCAAATAATGCTGGCTAGTAGTTTTTCATTAGGCACCTGACGCCAGGGAGCGTCAAAAACGCCCCGGGCGCATCGCCACGCTGGCTCAGCGTTGTGGATTTGCGTTCTCGATTTTGGACACTAGCGGCATTTCTGCCCAGACTCCGAGTGCTGCGAGGATAACAACAAGTGACAATACCGAAATTCTTGTCATGTTCTCTCGGTCCTTGCAGGCCGATCTGGCCTTGCTACGCTGAATCCTTAGGAGGGCGGTAACGACATTAACCCCAACGATCCGCTTCGTCGATTTAGGAGCTTTACAGACGCCTAATACAACCCCTTCTGCCCTTCCGGCCGCGTCTTCCATCGCCGATGTACCCACAGCCACTGATCTGGATACCGCTTCACATAATCCTCGATCACTTTCGTGAATAATGCCGTATTCGCGATCGCGTCCGCATCGTCATT
>JAOAPG010000399.1 GCA_025462785.1 Acidobacteriaceae bacterium | reverse complement strand
GTTCTAACGTTTTTCTCGATTTCACCGGGATTCACAGTATTGAGTCCTCAGATGGAAACGAGAAATGGCAAGCGTGACAATCTGGAAGCACCTCGAGATCGACAATCGCTGGAAGTGTTGCCGAGCGGTCATCGGCGCGAACAATAAAATCAAGCCGAAATTGGTGCATGTAAACTCACGCACCGAAGAGCACGCTGGCGGAACTTACTATCTGCACTGGCAGAACGGCAAGCAGATTTGGAAAAAGTCCGGGACGCATCCGGCCCAAGCGATGGGGGAAGCCGAAAGACAACAAGCCCTACTCAACGCTCTCCTTTTCGATATACCAGCCCAAACTACTCTGGGTGATCCGTCTGGCGAGACTATCTACGCATCGATAAAAGCGTACTTGGAAGCGATGCAGAGCGGGATTGCGGCGGGAACTGTTCGATGGAATTGGCAACAAGAGCGGTGCAAGACTGGAGGATTTGCTAACGAAACATAAACTGCTCCCCTGAGGTCAATAACGCCGCTAGACATGCTGGTGATAGACCGCAGCCCATGCGCTCGCCCAGAGATTTAAAGTTGTCCCACTTGGGACGCCAATAAAATAAAAGGCTTGCTGAGTTCTTCGGTAAGTATCTCAATTCCAAATCACTCTGCGGTCGCGATAGCCGATACGATCACGTTCGCGCTGCTTTCAGGTTCACTGAGAATCGGATCATCGTGTCCGTTGGCGGGTTCTTTCCCGGCCCCTGCTGGCGGCAGGGAAAGGCCCGGCACTTCATAGACGAACACGCGATCCAGCCCCTTAATTGCGTCCTCCAAATAGTCGTCCGCAAGATGCTGATACTGGGCTGCCATTCTCAAGTCTTTATGACCAAGTTGCCGGGCAACAGTGTGAATGTCGGCTCCTGACCTTCTCATCCACGATGCAGCGGTGTGTCTCAAGTCGTGCAGACGAAAGTCCGCGATTTCAACCTTTCGGCATGCGCGCAGGAACGCTAGTGAGACGTTCTCCGGCGTGTGCTCGGAAGCGGGAAATAGTCGATCTGTCGAACGTGCATCGTTCCTCGGAATAGAATCCAGCACCTTGCACGCGAGAGCGTTAAGCCAAACCGTGCGGGTGGCGCCGTTCTTAGTTTGCGGCAGAAGAATCCGATTGCCCTTCCTGTCGATGTCTAACCAGCGTAGTCCTAACAGTTCCGATCGGCGCATGCCTGTGAAGGCAAGAATAGCGGCGATGGGTCGTAGCCACTCTGGGCAAACTTCAAGGACTGCATGCAGCTCGGTCGGTTGAAGATAATGAACGCGCCCGGCTGGAACTGTAGGTGGCTCGACGCCAACGCAGGGGTTTAAAAAAATGATTCCCTGTCCAATCGCGAAATTCAAAAATGCTTCAACGTATTTAATTCCTTAACAACCGAACCAGGCGCGACGTCTATGCTCCGTTTCGAGAGATACTTACTGACATCGGCCCGCCGAATCTCAGCAAGCTTCATTTGTCCAAATTCCTTCTTAAGGTGAGTTTCTACAATGCCACGCGAGCGTTCGTAGGCCGCTGGGGTGATCTGCGTCTTTTGTTGATGGAGATATTTCGGGATGATTTCTGCGAATGTCTCTTTACCGGGCGGTGTGTAACCCAGCACCCGGGCCCGTTCAACTGCCTGCAGTTCTGCAGCTCTAAGGGAGCGCGCTTGCGTGAGCGTATGTGCGCCTTTGAGCTTTCTCTGTTTGCGGCGACCTTGGGCATCGTTGAATGATATGTAATAGCTTCCCCGACGCATAAAAACTCCATCGCGATCCTGCACTTTCTTTTTAGTCATGGAAAGGCTCGCATAGAAAGAATCAGCAGGAGGATTGCTACGAAGCGATCTCTCGTCCCTTCCCACACGGCCCCCCATTATGTCGGTATGGCGCGGCAGCCTAGCAAAAAGGAGGTCGAGAATTCAGGGGCACACTGAGGGAGGAACAGGACATCTCGACTCTACATTTGTGCGAATCGGCGGCACGAGTCAAATTTAACTGGGAACTATTCGAAGGAACAAGCTCAGAACTATTTGGCGCGATAAAATTTGCCATCGAATCTGTAGGTAACGGTCTGTGCGGCTTCCGCACCGGAATTCGTCACGATTGTGAAATCTTTGATACCGTCTCCCACGCCCGGTCCTAATCGAAAGCTTTCCGCGATTGGTACTCGGTCGTTTGGGAACAGCGAGACCCATTTATTGTCGACCTTATGAAAAACCCAAGTCTGGCAATTTCCGGTGCCACCGCAAAGTAGTTTGCTGCCTTGAACTACCAGGCCTGAGCTGTTTCCCAGATTCGCGCGTCTCACCCGGAGCTCTTTCTTCCAGTCATCGGGCGTGTCATAGGCCGATTGTTCCGCTTGCTCGACAATCTCTCGCACTTCTATTGCAGATAGCCCGACAGAATTAAAGACGTCTTTCGGGCCAAGGCTCTGCATCTGTGGCAATGCGAGCTTCGTGAAAAACAGAACAATGATTAGCAGAACAGCGGAGATGTTCATTTTGCTTCAATCCTGTTCGACACACGTGCATTTTAAACCGGAAATATACGGGGTGCTGTTTTGGCGGCGCAACGTTCGTAATCCCCATTTCGTAGCCCTCGACCTAACCTTGCAGAAAAGCACCGCCAGATGCCCGCCCCCTTCGTCGCCTAACACGCGCTGCTCTGATCTTGTTGTCCTCTTAAACCACCTTTCCGTCCCTCGATAAGCTTCGTTCGACACGTACCAACCACTGTGTCATTTCGTAGCCCATAAGAGGCGGAGATTTCCAGCGCGCCAGGCCAATTTTCGTGATCGTCCTCGTACACGGCTTTCTCACCCCTGACAGTCCACATCAAACACAGCTGCTGCTCAGACAAAAACTTAGAGAGCAAATCCTGCCTGATCAACAAGGCCCGAGGGCCAGAGGCCAACACCGATGGATCCTGAACCGCCAGTGCTCCTTGGCTTAGATACTGACCTGGTACACCGTTCCAATCAAGTGTTAGTCCTTCCCTTACCGCTCTACACGGACGCAAAACAGAAATTGAATCATCGATCGAGCAGTCGAGGCCTTTGTCCCAGAAGTAGACGTCAGACGTCACTAAAACCGGCATCGGTAACCGCTTAATGATAGTCTCCCTTCGTCCACGCATAGCGATCGTAATATGGTTGCTCAAAATATCGATATGCAGGGGACCAATAATATTCACCCAGGAAAAGTTTGCCCGCATCATGTGATTCCGGCATCGACCTATTCGTAAAGTCTTGCTTCTTGGCCCATCCCAACAATCGACTGAAATCTCGTTTTCTGACGAGATAACTGCGCACGTGCGCCCAGATTTGTCGCACAGGTAACGAAGATTCTCGCTGTTCCTCTTCCTGGAGGGTCTTGGGCTGGCTGAAGTGAAAGTTACCTTCAAGAACGTACCATGCCTGTGAGCTGGGATCGCTTACTCGAAGCGCTGATTCAAATTGCGGGATGTCATCTGTCTTGCGTAACCATTGCTCATGGCTTAATGTTCTGTCCCATTCGTACCGCAAGGGGTGCCACCAGCACGTTGCGTCCTTCTCGACATTCTTTGCACGCAAAAGACATGACGGATCAATATCTCTGACGTAGCCAATTTGCCATGGACCGTCGTATTTCCGAATGCGTTTTGGCCACGGCTCACCAATAAATTCGAAATTGTCCGAAACTCGTGCTAAGAATTCGTGATAAGCAATCCATTGGTATTTTTTGCCGATACGTTCCGGTTTGTGCTCTTCGCGCCCGCTACCAAACACACGTGAATCGAATTCGCCAAATAACTCTGTGCTCCAGCCCAGATCGATTACCCGCCGCATGATCCAGCGCTGCGCGAACCTCAAATCAAAATTGTCATTGCCATAGTCGAAGGCTTTGGAACTGCGAGATTTCTTTTCCCCAAGTCGGCGCGACGACCATTCAAAAGAACCGCTATTTGTGCCGATAACGTAGCGGGCAAAATCCTCGGAACCCATAACAGAATGATAAATCCGCCGTTTCGACCACTCCTCTTTAGGCCCAGCTTTCCAATTCGACCAACTTTCAAGTTCACCGTCCACAAATACAGGCTCCGTGAGCGTGCTGTTAAAAGGTGGACGCGATCTCGCGGGATCGAAGGAGAGATCGGCACCTTTTGCCACAGCCATTTCAATGATACCACGAGCATAGTCGCGCACGAGGATATGAGGAATTACTTCATCACGTGAAAAGACGAACTGGTATGTTTGCTCAGCTAGTGCTCGCAACGCTTCAACATCAGACAACCGCATAGCGCAGCTATAAGCAACGCAATACAGGCGCTCGACCACATACAAATCGTCAACGGTTTCGAATAATTTGAGAATATCGGTCAGCACTTTTGGATAGTTAACCAGTAGGCTAACGATCGCCTTCGTGGCTCGATCACGCGCAAAACGATGCGATGTCGTAAACATCCATGCCAGGATGATGCTCGCGAGTCGAACGGAGTCCTCGTCAAACCGCGCCGCATTCGGCTCGGACATCGCCCAGTTAATCAGCCTCTCGAAAAGCGAAAACTCTTCGTTGCACTCATCGAATACGAAAATGGACCAGGTCGCATCGCGACGATTCAGACCACGGCGCAGCAGGTTCTTGTGCAGAAAGTCGGCATTCCATGTTGCGTGTCTGGGACTAACCGCCACAAGGAGGAGGACGAGCAGAACTTCTGCTTCCCGGATCTGTCCCGCGCTAAGCAACTCATTCAGTACATCGCGTGTCTGGTCATTTATGGTGCTCGGTTCCCGCCAAGGAATGCTGCCAAGGAATGCTCGGGTTGCTTGACGATGTTCTTTCGGTTCCGGGCAGACTGTCACAAGTTCCGCGGCAAATTTGATAGGCACCTGGACAAACAAAGCTTCCAAGAGTCCAGCGTTCATACGGAGATTCCAATCTCCTGACATATTCGAGCCTACCTTGCCGTCCGCGAATGCGATTCTCAAATCATCTTTCGATAGAAGCGGATCCAGTAACCGTTTTACTAAAAGATGATCTGCGAACCGCTCGAATGAAAATCGCACAACCTCAACAAACGCATCCGTCTCGTAGTTGTGTTGTCGGTCTTCATAAATCACATCCTCACTGATGAGGTGATGGAACAATGACCGGCTCGCACCAGCCACGGCAACAACGCCTCAATTTTGTTTTTCGCAGTGCTCCTCTCAACCGCGGAGCGCCCCGTGGTTACCATCAAATCCACCAATAGTTCCACGCTCTTGTGCACCAAGCGGTCGCCGCTATGAAAATCCAAAACATCAGGTTTGGACAACTTCTCATTTACGGAGTCGAGGAAACCATCAAAAATCGCCGCCAATGCTCTTGCACACTTAAATACTGGCAAACCAACTACTTACATGATTGCTCCTCACGGAATGAAAGATTCTATCGCACTTCGTTATCTTGCTTAGTGGTAGCATAAGAGCGGTGGCCAAAAAGGATCAATACATTCCTTCGAGGCGCACCGGCCAAGGACCACTCGGAGCAAAAGTGTTCTCCTACTACACCCAGGATGAACGGCTAATGATCGAAAAGGCCGCGAAGCTCGAGCATCGTAGCCTCAGCAGCTTTGTCGCAATTGCAGCCGTCGAACGCGCGCAACGAGTACTCGGCCGGAAGTAAGCGCCTCTTCACGCAAGCCACCTCTAATTCCTGTCGAACTAATACTACTGTTATCTAGTGTTAGTCAATTGAAAAAATATACGCGGCTACGAGAACGATTGTTGAGGGCCTCCGACTAGTGCCGCTTCCACCTTCGCTGCCGCATCCTCCTGCATGTACGGCAGTACATGGCGATAGGTGCTGATAGCGTGCGGCCATCCTTAAATCTTTGTGCGCCCCAGAAGCTGCGCAACCGTGTGAATGTCCACGCCGTTCATTCTGTGCCAGCTTGCAGCTGTATGGCGTAGATCTTGGAAGCGGAAATCGGAGATGTCAAGCGCTCGACAGACGCGGGCGAATGCCATGCTTACCTGTTCACCAGTGAGACCTTGAAAGATAAAATCCGTTGCGCGCATGGCGGCGCTAGTGGAGAGGGAGCGAATGGCAATCTTGGCTGTTTGGTTTAAATAAACGGTCCTACCTTGGCCGTTCTTGGTCCGAGAGAGCATCACGCCGCCGTTCTCAAGGGCTACGTTCAGCCAGCGCAATCCCAGGAGTTCAGATCGGCGCATACCGGTACACGCTGCAAGAGCCACAACGGAAAACGCAACCACTCGGGCGAGCCCTCAAGCGTGGCCCGCAACTCACAGGGCTGAAGATAGCGAACCCCGCCAGCGCAACCCGAGGACATTTGACGCCCTGCGCTACGTTGAAAGGCACAATTTCCCATTCGACTGCTAGCCGCAGCAAATGCTTCAGAATATTGACTTCTTTCAGCACTGAGGGAGACTTCGCTGGCGCGCTTAGTTACGTATCGCTGCACCTCTACTCGCCGGATACTAGCCATCGGACCGGCGAAGAAGTTACTCAAGTGCTCCTTTACAATCCCCGATTCTCGCTGGTATGCCTTGAGGGTCAATCTCGCCCTCTGATGGCTCAGGAAGCGACTGGCAATGTCCGCGAAGGTTTCCGCTCCTGGAGAAGCAAAGCCCAGTACCTTGCTTTGTTCCACTCGCACAAGTTCAGCAGCCCGTGCCTTGCGTGCCTGTTGCAGCGTGCGAACGTTTAGCTTGCGCCATCTCCGGCGACCTTGCGCGTCTAACCAATGCATCCAATAACGGCGGGTAGTAGCCTGAGACGACCGATCTTGGCTTCAGCCTGTCTAACATTCTCGGATCTGCGAGATTCCTGAGCAGCAATCAGCGTATACAGACAATCGGCTCTGCGGTAGAGCTTAACATAACGGCTTTCGTTAGTCGCAGGACAGCGCTTATCAAGTGACCAAGTGATCCAAGGGTAGAACGAGAAATATCGCGCACGATCCGTGACGTTTGTGATGCCAGGTAAAAATTGCGAGTACGTCAATTCGCATGGGGTTTGGCATCCAAGCTGGTCCTGTCCCCGGATCGACCGAGGAACTGAAACCCAATCCGTCTCTATCAGCATGGCGGGAGCGCACGACAGTGCGCCGAACGCAGACGACGTGTCAATATGAAACTTATTTCACAGTTGAGCACTACGGATTGCGACGTTCGGCGAGAGCGGGATAGAGCGCCTCCGCATTCCGATGAGCAATGGAAGAAACGTCTGCGTCGCTGAAGCTGTTCCAGCATTGCATGTCCTGAATGGCAGGTGGAAACGTCCATCCCGGCATGAACGGATTATCGAAACCCATCAACAGGTGGGAGAGTGGAACCATCTGCTGTAGGTCGAAGAGATGCGCAGGAGATGTTGCCGCAGTGAGGTCGTAATAGAAAGAGGCAAGACCATCACGGATCTCTGTTGGACCTAGGTGCGCGCGCCCCTTGCCAGGACCGAATACCTTTTCAAGAGTTTCGACACGAGTCATCAAATATGGAATCGTTCCTCCGCCATGGGTGGAAATGACTTTGATCTTGGAGAAACGGTTCTTGGCCCCGCTGAAGATCATGTTGGTGAGCATGCGCGTGGTGTCGAACATGAACTCCAACATCGACACGTCGATGCCGAGATCGACCGAACGAGACGCCTTGGCTGGAACTGGGTGGACAAACAAAGTGACGCCGCGGCGGTCCATCTCCTCAAGCCATGGGTTGTAGCGGGCGTCGCCAAGATAGATGTCATTGGTGCTTGTGGTGGTCGCGACGCCGTCAAGCTTCAGCGTATCGAGTGCATACGCCATCTCTTCGAGCAGAGAGTCTGTATCCGCCAGCGCCGGTAATGTGGCCATCGCCCCGAAGCGCGTGGGATGTTTTGAGACGATGTCGGCCAGTTGTTCATTGATTCGCCTCGCAAGTTGGCAGGCCTCCGGTCCTTTCGCGTGACTGGCCGAATCAGGCAGCGATAAGACTGATGCGGCGATTTTATTCGCATCCATGAGTGACAAAGACTGCTCGACCGACCAAGGCGGCAGCTTGTCCATCGGCGCCTGCGATCCCAGATTCGTAATGATGTGTGAGTGGACGTCGATGATGCCTGTCATCTTTCGCACGGAAGGAGCGGATAGGTTGTTGTTCTTCTGTACGTTTGACATAGGGCTACATCTCCGGGCTTCGCTGAGTAGCTGGGTGACTTCCAATCACGCAAGAGGCGGCAACAGATGCGTCTCGCCAGGATCTAGCTGCACATCAATTACAGCAGGGCAAATGTACAAGTGTGTAGATGCCTGGCGCTTAGAGTTGTCGCATGAACGCGACCAGCGCGGTCTTCTCCTGCGGGTCGAGCTTGAGCTCGAGGATCA
>JAOAPG010000390.1 GCA_025462785.1 Acidobacteriaceae bacterium | reverse complement strand
AATGACGCTCCAAAAAGCAATTGGAGAGCCAAGCAGCCAGCTATGCTCTGTTTTGCAAAGGACACGCGGGAAGTAGAGCTTGTAGCGTTCTTACTCATGCATCAACTCCAAATAAAGAAGTCGCGCTTTCCTTAAGGGTATTGCTCCTCATCTTGGCGCGTTCATTCCTTGTAGAACTGAAGCAGAGTAGGAAGGTTAAAGTCAGATTAAAATTTCAGAGTACGTTTTGTAAATTTGTGTCACTGCCTCGCTATGTCAACGTATGAGTTTTTACCAGCCTCCATGATTGCTCTGCCTGGATCCGGCGAGCGCGTATCCTGCTGACAAATTCGCATGAACGATAGCGACGAGTGGGACCCAGCGTTCAAGTTTGTGTGACCGAGGCCGTGGAATATGAGAGTGCTGAACATATTTAGTCCTCCGCCGCCGCCCAATCGATAACAGGCACCCCAGCCATATCCGTAAGACTCGAAGTGCTTTTCAAAACCATCCAAAGTTCGCCCCCTGCTTTCCGGATGGGCGCCATGGGACTGAATAGCAATCATGGCAAACGTTTGGGAGACCGCATTGATGACAGAAAGGCGCGAGTTCTGTTTGTCAAAGAACCTATGATGGTTCGCGGTCGATTTAACCGGCTGCCACTCCCATGTCGCAGGATTTTTCTGGGCAACCACGGGGAAGGTAAATAAAGCGGCGATGGTTAACGAACCCAATCCTCGTACGATTTTTCTCAAGGCGTGATCCTAAGAAAAAATTTGTATAGCTTGAGCCATGAGCCATCCAAGTGCCCGGGATGTGTTCGGATTTGCGCTTAGGGGAGTATTCTTAGTAGTGCAAGATCATGGCCGATTTTTAAGTCGTTGAAGACACGAGGACAAAGCCTCCCTTTTCGGGAAAACAATAGCCTCAGCTAACCCGATTTAGGCTTTTGATCATCTGAGTAGCACATGGCTCTCGCTGCCAGAGCACAAATCCCGGAAAAGGCTAGGTCCGTCCGCATTCTGATTGCCGACGATAGCCCCTTCGTGCGCAAATCGATTCGTACTCTTCTCGAATCCAATCCAGGGTGGGAAGTCTGTGGAGAGGCGGCCAACGGCCAAGAGGCTCTCGATCATGCTATGAAGTTGAGCCCAGACATCATCATTCTGGATCTGGTTATGCCGGTGATGGACGGATTACAGGCGGCTCGCAAGATGGCGGTAATAGCGCCGCGAACACCCACTGTCATGCTGACTATGCATTATTCTTCGCAACTTGCCTCCGAGGCCAGCGAAGCAGGTATTCAAACTGTCCTTTCAAAAACAGAGAGTCATACCTTGGTGAGTACGATTGAGAATCTGCTGCGCAATCGCAGAAACTAGAGCCCACATCAGAAAGTAAATGTAATCAGTTAGGGAAAGAACGCTGCTTATCAGCGAGCTACTTCATACAGCGGCACATCGGTTATCGCGTAGCAGCGCTTCGTTTCGGACTCCCACTCCACAAGATGGAAATGGGGTTCAATGTGATTAAGGCCGCCATCCTCGTTAAAAATCGGTTGATGGCAGGCAGAACCGTCGCAATCATAGGCAGGTTCGATACGCACACGAGATACAGCAGGATTTGGGACTACGCGAGTTAGAGGGGAGCTGTGCTTCATGGCGAATAGATACTACAACTAAGCAGAGTACCTTTCTACCTATTTTTTGTTAAAAATTCAGGTCCAAACGGTATGGCGTGAGACAGAATGAAATGTGTTCCAGTTGCGACTCAAAACTTCTTCTGGACTAGTTGCACGTTGAGAACAGCGGTTCTAGTGATTCATTTCTAGGCGTTAAATTGAAAAAGGGGGAAGATTGACCGTTGGTGCGCAGAGTCATGTTCTACGGATTTCAGTTATTGGCCTTGGCGTGGGCCGCTGTTGCTGAGAACAGTAGATTGGGGGTAGAGTCCATTCGCAGGCACTTGGGAATGTTCGGCGCCCTTCAGATTGCTCTACTCGGAATGCGAATCAATTCGAAGATGAAAGACTAACCAACGCCTGCTCCCCGATCAAAAGAAACAAACCTCAAAGTAGCCCGAATTTTGTTCTTGCACCGCGCCCAGTTGCCAGCAAAAATGCCATATAAAACACTACGGCAACGTTAATGACAAAGACGCCAACATGGAACAAATTAGCGTGATGCATCAGCTTATATATCTCAAACGGTAAGTATAAGCTCCCAGATATTAGCGCGATCCATTCTGCCCACGGCCGCGCATGCCAGAGTCCATAAGCTTCGATGAACCTTAATGCTGCGTAGATCGTTGCAACCCCTGCCACGGCCAACAACTTCTGCTCTGTGAGCGTATCCGCCCAATTTAGAAACGCTTGCGCGAAGTGATGATCTGGACTGATATGAAGAACCCTGAGACACCAATCTGCAATATCGCCAGTGTCGCGATGAACGATCGACAGAATACTTATTGCAGCCGCGAGAACCACGAGTCCCTTGGCCAATTCCAGTGAAGCTACCGCCCGTAGCACTTTGCGGTGCGCCGCTGTGTGATCCCGCTGACTAGCAGCCAATCGAATATGCGCGAGACTACTCATCTACAGTTATTATCTCCCAGGCTGGAGCAGCAATTGTTCCGCCGAAGTAAAAATTCGTTCCCGAATCAGAATTGTACTGACAAATGCAGTCAGTCCGGACGCAGCAAAAATCATGGCTAAAACAACAAATTGATAAATCGCCGCATATACGGGGCGAGATCCCGAAAGCAGCATTCCGGCCATCAGCCCGGGAATCCAGACAATTCCGAGAGAGCGCAGCGAATCGATCGCCGGGATCAGACTAGCCTCAAACGAGGCTTGTACGTACGGTTCTACACTCCGCGTCCCCGCTGCTCCTAATGCCAGTGCAGTTTCAACTTCACCCACATGCGAGAGTATGTCTGAGCGAAAACGATTCAGAGCGAGACCATTAGTATTCATGGCATTCGCGATCAACATGCTACCTACGGGAACAAGCGACGTGATCGCAGTGTCGATAACACCAAGCCAGGTCATCAAGGCAATGATGGACCCAGCGCCAGCAGCGATCGACCAAGCAGAAACTCGAAATGCCTGTGGCATGCCCTTCGCTCTTCTGGCCGAGGTTGCACCTGCAGCTACGATCATAGCGGCAAGGAGAAATACGCTAGTCCAGCGCGGACCGCGAAGTAAGAGAACCAAGATTGAGCCAACCGCGACAATCTGGACGAGGCCCCGGACCATCGCGATCACGGTTTCGCTCTCCAAATGAATGGAGCGTTTGCGGGCCAGCAGCACGACAACCACAGCCGCGAGAGCCGCGGCTCCAGCCTGAGCTAGTCCCAAGCCTAATTCATTGTGAAAGATCAGCTTAAGCATTCAGGACCTCATCTATAGGTCCTGCACGCACTATCCGTCCAGACTGCAAGAATAAAGCCCGTTGCGCAAGCCGAGAGGCCTGAGCTACATCGTGGGTCACCAATACGCACGTAAGATTCTGGTGTCGCACAATGTTCTGGATCAAGTGTTCAACCCCTTGCTTGGATGCGTCATCTAGGGCAGAAGTGGGTTCGTCGAGCAGTAGCAAGAAAGGAGAATTCGCGAGTGTCCGAGCCACCGAGACGCGTTGCGCTTCTCCACCGGAGAGATTCGCAACGTCGCGGCTGGCATATCCTTTGAGCCCAACTTGCTCAAGTAACTTCTCCACTGAGTCGTCTGACAGAGTCTCGCCCCGTTGAGCTGGACCGAAACGAAGATTGCTTGCCACAGTTCCAGGAAATAAGAACGCTCGCTGTGTAACCATGCCCAGCTTTCTCCGCAGTTCGCGAGGAACAATCTGACGATAGTCGGTTCCTTCCAGGTAGACGGTCCCGCTGGTCGGTTCATCCAGTCGGTTGAGCAAACGGAGCAGCGAGCTCTTTCCTGATCCGCTGGGACCGATGATGGCAAGGATCTCGCCGACTCGAACTTCGAAGGTCGCATCTTCGAGCAAAATCTTACTATTGACGATGCGCCCCAAGTGTTCAGCTCGCAGAATAGCAGGGCCGGAGGTTGTAGGCAGGGTCACGTAGGTTCAAGTCAAACGACTGCAAATGGTGAGTTACTGCTTGTCCGCCCGGACGGCCGCGCGCAGTTCCTCGACGATCTCATGCGCCGCCTTGACGGCCGCGGCATGCTGCGTGACATCGAAAGAAATCGCTCCCACGCGTGCATGTCCGCCTCCGCCATAGCGTTCACAAATCTTGGCTAAATTCACCTTTGGCTCTGACGGGGCCCAAGGATTCGAACCTACTGACACCTTCACGCGGAAGCTGCTCTTACTCAATCCCACACTGTAAACGGACTCGGGTTGCAGGTAGTAAGGCACGAATTTGTTGTAGCCTTCCAGTTCTTGATCGGTAATGTCAAAGAACAACGTGCCGTCTTGGAACTTTATACGGTCGCCAAGAAGCGAAATCGATCGCTGATGCCGCTCCAATAAGGGCGGAAGCAGCGCCGCCACGAAAGGCTCCTTAATAATTTCGGCGAGCGGTTTCGTCGCCAGAAGCGGAATGAGTTTAGGAACGAGATTCGGGTCCTGAGCGGATTCGATTACCATCGTCAGTTTCATGGCGGGCTCCTTCATCTCGACTGCTGTACGGGCATCGGGATAAAGCGCTCCATCGATGACATCGGCCCAATGAATCAAATCGGCGACCGGCTCGGGATGGAAGCCGAAACGTTCCTCGCCTATGGTAGCGATAAAACTGGTGCAGGACTTGAAGTCAGGATCGTAAAACTTGCGGTTGCTCTGGTCCTGTTCGAAGTGAGCTGCATCTTCGGGACTGAGAAACGCGCTTTCGTGATGATCGAACCACCAGGTGATTTTGGGAGAGCTGGAATATTTGAAATCCACGATTGCGTTCTCGTCGCCAGTGAAGTCGTCTTCATTGAAGAGAGCGCCGGCCCGGTGCAGCAATCCTGAAAAGACGAACTCAACATCGTTGCGAATCCGCTCGCGGTAGAAGCGCGAGAAAAGTGCTGCCGAACACGCGCCGTCAAAGCATTTATCGTGATAAAAAACTCGAACTTGCAAAACGGGTTTCTCCCGAACGAAAAAGCCAGTTCATCAGACTACCCGAAACGAGACTCAATCAAAAGTTAAATAGCATACCATTTTTTGGTAGGAGGGGGTTCTGTCGAGCGGGGATCCTTTTACGGGGCTCCGAGTTACGCGTTGGCCTGCTTCTCAGCCAAATCACCGACGATTGGGAGCTTATACATTTGCCCCTGGTTGGCTTTTATCAAAAGAATGACCCAAATGACCAGGGCAGCAAGTGAGACGAGCGCATGCAAAGGTAGCGTGACAAAGATTAGGAAAGGAACTACTCCGAGAACGCTCAGGGCTATGTGAGCGCCCGCCACCGCCAGGAAGAAAAAGATCGACTGGAA
>JAOAPG010000382.1 GCA_025462785.1 Acidobacteriaceae bacterium | reverse complement strand
AACTGACATCGGCCATGAAAGGTCACATTCTGGCGCAAGCAGAACTCATGGGTATGTTCGCCAGGAAAGCGAGGCGTGCTGCTTAAGAATTGCTGGGAACGGTAATTGCCAAGGTGCGGCGAAGCGGTGACGCAGAGGCTCAAACGCCGGGCTTCGAGTTACCGATGATATGATCCGCCCGCGTTCTCACCTACTTGTGCCAGAACTAATTGGACGCCCTTTCCGTTTCAGACGGTCCATGGTTGCTGCAGTCACTCATCCCAGGTTTCGTAATGGATAATTCTGTCCTTCGGCAAGCGCGGCAATTTTTTCCCTTTCTCCGCACAATACCCGATCGGGATGATTCCAATTGGTCGGATGAAGTCGGGTACTGGAGCACAGCTCGGACGGCATCGTCATCGAATGCTCCAACGAACGCTGCTCCGAGTCTGTGCCATGTAGGTAATAGATAGGCCTACGACTGTGATGGCATAAACACCGTTACATTTTGGTTCCCTTCCAGTCTACGCAGGCATTAGCGACAACTGCCTCGCATCTCGGGAATTCAGGAGCGGTCAGAGCCAGGAGTTTGCTGAATCCAACCTTTTCTTTCATGACATGCCTCCGCCGACTTCGCTTTGAATACCAAATCCGGGCGATCACTCAACGCCGTCACATGCAGCCAAGCTACCCATTTCCTTTGCTGGACCAGCGTGTCGATTTTCGGTTTAGTTTACCGGCGTACTTGGGCATGCGGCCTTGGCCGTTTTGGCGATGTCACCTAAGGCACCGGTGGAAGTGGCGATGCTTTTTCCCGAGACGACTCCGAAGTAGTACGAAATCAATCACACAGAATAACGCAGCATCGATACTTCTTCTGGGCGAAGATCGACTTGCCCGTGCGAATAAAGCATCTAACTGGGTAAATGATTCTCTTTGCTTTTTCCGATTACGATCAGCTCTCTCGATCATTGCAACCCGATATTGAAGAGAGGGGGAAGTTTCGCGTTGATCGCTTTGAGAATGGCGAATTATTTATGCAGCTCGCGACGGCAGTGCGGAGTCGAGATTGCCTTATCCTCGGCTCGATTGCGCCTCCCGACGAGCATCTGCTTTCATTTACTCTTCTCAGTCACACTCTGAAGAAAGAATGTGCTCACAAAAGTATCGCGATCCTTCCGTACCTCGCCTATAGCCGGCAAGACAAGTACAAGCCCGGCAGGAGCGTCGCGACCGCTTGGGTTGGACTCTTCTTTCAAGCGTCGGGTATCGATGAGGTTGTCACAATCGACGTGCACAGTGAAGGCGCCCGACGACTATTCCCAGTACCGTTGGTCTCGCTTTTCCCCGCAGAGATTTTTGCAGACGCTCTGAAGAAGCACCAACTCGTGGATGCGACGCTGGTGGCTCCCGATAAAGGTGCCATTTGGCGGTGCCGCATGGTAAACCGAGCAGCGGGAAAGCCGGACGCCGAAGTCCCTTACTTTGAAAAACAGCGGCTTGATCACATTGCCAGTTACAGCGGGCCATTTGGGAGGATCGCCGCTCGGGTAGTGATGATCGACGACATGCTCGATACCGGGCACAGCCTAGTTTTGGCTTGCGGAAAACTGATAGACGCGGGCGCACGGCAAATCTATATCATGGTCACACATGGTCTCTTTACAGGAGAAGAGTGGACCAAACTGTGGTCGCTCAGAGTCGAGCGCATCTTCTGCACCGATACGATCCCTCCTAGAAAAGACATTCTGGATGAGCTTCGCATCACACGATTGTCCATAGCCAAGCTAATCCAGGGACATTTGCTCCTTTTGCGGGCGGAGAACAAGCAAGCCGCTTAACGATAACCGTAAGTAATTTTGATCGCGAAACTCACACCAGAAAAGCGTAACGCCGGGCTTCGCAGCAGCCTTTGCTTTCTCTTCAGTTGATATCGTGCCGATGACACGCGCGCCCGGGTGACGCTGAATGCTCTGGCGAATTCGGCTGCGACAGTTTGCTTGATGAGGACAATCAAAGGTCCAGCGATTTTCTTTTCCCAGTTTGACAGCGATCTAGCCCCGTTTAAATAGGCTTGATGAGATTCACCCTGGGTTGCGGAATTTGGCTATACGGGAGTACAGATTCCCAGCTGGAATGACCGTCTGTTCGATCTGAAGTGTGCGCCGAGACCCGGCCCGGACGAGGTTTTCGGGGAGCATAGCGGCGGGCTAGCCTTGCGCGGGAATAGCGATCTACTCCTTTCTTCAGAAGCTCAATTCCCTCTCCTGTCGGATTGCTCGACATTTACATCTCCCCTACGATTGCTGGCAAAGGAGTGAACTTATCCATCCTTCCTTTCAGGGCCGCCGAGTCGGTTGAGAGGCAAATCAGGCTTGGCAACCGGAACGAATTGTTGCGGCCTGCCGCGTTGTAGCATAACGGGGGCCATTTTTTTTGCCCGGACGGCATGATCTCAGCTGAAATGTGAGGATCGAGAAAGCGTGGTCATGAATGGCAGTTAAGTTGAATAGGACGGCATTTAACCATGCGAAAGAACTCGTCAGTAAAGGACAAGTTGTGATGGACGACAGAGATGCGTGGAGTGAGCACCAGCCATCCACACGCGACGAAAACGATTTTATCGCCGTGCACGGATTCATTGAATACAAAAAATGGCATTTGGGAATCGATGACGAACAGGATGAAAGAACCAAGAGAAGGTACAAATTTCCCTATGGCGACTTCACGAAAGTCCACCGGTGTGCGGTACTTTCCGCAGAGAGTCGGGCAGGACAATATAAGCACTTTGATATTGAACGTGCAGCGGCACATCTGCACGGCATGATTGAGGAACTGAGGCAGAAGGCTGCTTGAGACGTCGCACGATCCAGGTAAAAGAATGCCACACGTTTCCGAAAACAGTAGACCCTAAGGCATTGATTGCTGTTCGCGGGAGTTGCACCTCGAGAATCCGCTTGTCCGTTTCACTCCTGATTCAACATGGCACTAGACTCCGCCAAATTGCAGAAGCCTCTGCGGAAAGTACGAAAGCTCTTAAATAAATTTCCGAAGAATCCTTCTCCTGAGCTGGTACACAATCTACGCACTCAAACGCGTCGCATTGAAGCCATGCTGGATGCATTGCGCCTCGATTTGAGCCCGAATGGAAGGCGCGTTCGCAAGGAGCTCGCCCCCGTACATAAGCAGGCAGGCAGGGTGCGCGACATGGACGTGCTCACCGGCTTCAGTGCTGGCCTTCATAGAAATCCAGAAGAAGAGCAATGTCTGATTGAAGTGCTCGAATATCTTGGCGCCGAACGCTACCGCAAATGTCGAAAATTG
>JAOAPG010000326.1 GCA_025462785.1 Acidobacteriaceae bacterium | reverse complement strand
AGCGGCCGAGAACGCGCTTCAGGTGCGGCTGCGCAGCCTGTTGTTCCTTGGCAGATACATCAACGGACAAATCGTTCTCCCCGGGGCCCTTAGTGTGTAGCCACGCCGACCGGCTCCGTGCGCTCTTGCTGAGCCTTCGCAAGCAATGGCGCTACGTCCGCGAAAGCCGCAAGGTGCTTATCGATATCGGCCTCGGTGTGCTGGACAGAAATCGTCCACTGCTCGTCCCACCAGTAGGGCTGTGCCATGACTCCGCGATTCACCATGCCGAACCAGTAGAGGCGCCATAGATCGACGTCGATTTTTTCCCAATCGCGGTAATTGACAATTTCTTTTGGATAAAGCATCAGCGCGCCATTCGCGCCAGCACTCACGATGTAGCCTTGCAGTCCAACCTTGGCGACAGTCTTGCGATACCCTTCAGTCAGCTTGCTGCTCAGTTTCTCGACGTGCGCGTAATTCTCACGCGTCAGGACTTCGCGGAAGGTCGCGAGTCCGGCGGCCATCGATACCGGATTCGTGTTGTAAGTTCCGCCGTGAAAAACTTTGTGATCCGAGATGAGGCTCATCACGGCCTTGCTGGTTCCAAACGCAGCGAGTGGTAATCCACCGCCGATTGATTTCGCCAGGCAGATCATATCCGGCTTCACGTTAAAGTATTCCGAAGCGCCTCCCCAGCCAAGTTTCGCGCCAGTTTTCACTTCGTCGAAAATCAGCAGTGCGCCGTTTTTGGTTGCGATCTCTCGGAGTCCCTGCAAGAAGCCCGGCTTCGGCATGCAAAGACCTACGTTCATCAAAATCGGTTCGAGAATGATCGCGGCGATTTGCCCGGGAAATTGCTTGAAGCGGTTTTCAACGCTGGCGAGATCGTTAAACGTTGCGATGGTTACGTTTTCAAGACTCGCCTTGGGCACGCCGAGTCCCCCGGTAACTGACGTCGGAGCATTGATATCGCCGTAATCTGGAGCGTGTGGCTTAACGCTGACCAACGCTGCGTCATGCAGTCCGTGGTAAGCGCCTTCGAACTTCAGAATCTTGTCGCGACCAGTAGCAGCGCGAGCGAGACGAACCGCGTGCATCGTCGCTTCCGTGCCGCTATTGCCGAAGCGCACCATTTCGATTGGGAAGCGCTGGCAAATCTCTTCCGCCAGTTCCCACTCCATATCATGCGGCATTCCGTACATGGTTCCTGTGGTGAGCCGCTTTTCGACCGCCTTCATCACTGCAGGATGACAGTGTCCAGCCATGAGCGCGCCGAAAGTTAGATTGTGGTCGATGTATTCGTTCCCGTCGAGGTCGCGGAACTTGCTTCCGCTAGCATCTTTGACAAAAATCGGATATGGATCGTAAGCGCGGTAGTTGCTGGCAACTCCCAGCGGAATACGTTTCAGGTTTTTCTTATGGGCCTCCGCCGACTTGGGCGTGCGTTTTTCAAACGTTGAAATTTCTTTTTGCAGTTCGGGGTACATCGAGAATCTCCAGGGATCTCAAGCCGATAGACGGCCATTAGGATGCCCGAGCAGCCGAAGCCGCCCGGGCTTTGAAACTCTAGAAGTAGTATTTTAAAGCCATCTGGACTTCGCGAGGCGCTTTAGCTCGTTTGATGCGGCCAAAATCAGAACCATCGGTGCTGTTGCCGTCCGGATTGTAGAACTGTGTATGGTTGAACATGTTGAAGAACTCGGCGCGGAACTCAAACCGCTTGCTCTCGCTCATCGGAATGACTTTATGGAGCGCGAAATCAAAATTGTTAATAGGCGGCCCGCAGCAATAGGTCCTTTTCGCATTACCAATCTGTCCGAATAGAGAAGGGGCAACCGCCGTATTTTCCGTGAAAGTATTCGGGTCGAAGTACTGGTTTTGGACTGGCTGGCAAGCTTGGCCACTACCGCTCGGATCAGTAGGGCCTGTTTCGTAAGCGCAGCCGATCGCGTGAGGGTTATTCCTCTTGAATGCCTTTAGCTGGTTTGGCTCTCCCGGATACTCGAAAAAGGCACTGTACATCAGCTCATTATCGGCAGAAGAAGTTATACGAATCGGAAATCCTGTCTGATAGCTGTAGATTCCAGAAATATCCCAGCCGTCGAGAGCCTTACCCTTAAATCCGGCATACTTCGGAATTGGGAGCTGATACACGTAGCTCACAACTAGGCGATGGCGGGCGTCGAACTGTGAAAGAGCATAGGTGCTTCGATAGTTCAGCGGGTTCAGTTCGCCTTCGAAACTGGAAGCTTGGTCAAAAGACTTACTAAACGTGTATGCCAAGTTCAACTGAAGTCCGCGAGAAAAGCGCTTCTCAAGAGAGACCTGTGCGGAGTTGTAGTTGGAATTGGCAATCGTGTCTTCGGCAAAGATGCTAGAGAAAACTGGCGTGCTATCGAGAGGACAATTTGCTCCCGTGAGCGGCTTGCAAAGTGGCGAAGAGTAACGCCGCAACCCGACTAGCGAAATGCCATTAGGCGCGACCGAAGAAATGAGAGTTCCAGCAGGAATGACGGTCGGACCGCCATTCGGGCCGCCGTAAGGGAGATGAAGACCTCCCGCTGGAGCGACCGTCGGCGTTCCGCCCTCGGATGTGGGAATGAAGAACGAGCTATCCGCGTAAAACTGTCCACAGGCGAGATTCGAATCACCATAGGTATTCGACATAGCCTGTAAGTCAATGCAGGATTGTGCGTTGCCATAATTCAGATCATGCGAAGCCAGCAAACGATGCCCTTGGGATCCGACGTATCCCACTTGCAACACTAGATCTTTGGCAAGTTCACGCTGGACGTTGAGGTTGTACTGATCAGAGTATTGCGTGCGAAGATGTGGCTGGAACTGACCGTACAGCAAGATCGGGCGAAAGAGCGCCCAATCAACATTCTGACCGGGGGTAGGGTTGAGAATTCCATTGAAAGGATTCGGCTTAGCTGGATCCCCGGCTTGATCTTGAAAGGGGGTATTAAATAAGGGATACGAGAGTATATTGCTACCGCCGAACGGTGGCTCGGCACTAAACTGCTCAAGAACTAATTGCTCAATAGGGTTATAAAACATTCCCCAACCCGCGCGAATACTCGTCTTGCCAGAGTTGCCGGGGCTCCACGCCAATCCGATTCGTGGCGCAAACGTCTTATAGTAGGTACTTGTCAACCCAGCGGGTACTCCCTTGTCCCCCGGGAAAACGAGCCCAACGGGGTTAACAGCAGCGGCCGGCCCGGTGGGACTGCAGTCAGTACTCCCGCCGTATTGTGCGACCAGCGAGGCGTCCAAGGTGCCATTGAGCTGGCAAGGATAAACCGTAGTCAACTGACCCGGTCGGAATGTCTGCACATGCTGGCTGATATCAGTAAGAGGTGTGAACAGCTCCCAGCGCAAGCCATAATTCAGAGTTAGATTTTTCTTGATCTTCCAGCTATCTTGCGCAAAAAGTCCGTAGATTGTGCTGCGCACTTCCTCCCTTTGCGCGGATCCTTGACTGTAGCTATCGGGCAGACCTAATAAGTAGTCAGGATATAAATCATTGGAATACCCCGGACTGTTCGGACCACCGCCATAATAGCTATAGTATCCATTTACGTTGTAGTAGAGAGTTTGGTTGAACTGCATCCGCCGAATGTCCGCACCGAATTTCATGGTGTGACTGCCTTTGACGTAGCTCAAGTTATCCGCCCACTCATAACTATTACCACGCTGCGGAATTTCTCCTTCGAAGTTGTTACCAAATGAAACTCCACCCGAAACTGAGACGAATGGGACACCTTCACGGCTAGCCCCTAACCCAGGATGAATTCCAGTCGGATTGCCGGGCGTACCGTCGTTGAAGCATTGGCTTGGGGAAACTGCCGCGCCGCAAGAATTCTGGACCAAGAATGTCGTCTGTGGGTGCAAGAACGTTCCCTGGGCCTCGCGGAAATATGTAAAGTGAAACTCGTTCACGGTCATATTTGTGAGCGTCCAGTTGTGGCTAACATTCCACTGCTGATACCGATCGGCAGTGTCCGCACCGAAGCCGGGCACAACCGCTCCGCCTGCCTGAAAGCGCGCATAGGGATCGAATAACGTGCTGTCTGTGAAGTAGTAATAAACGGACAGGTTCTGCTTATCGTTGAGACGATGATCAAACTTCCCCGTGAATTGGTCAGTTCGGTCTTTATGAATCACCGCTGCGGTCTGAAAAGTACCATCCGGGTTATTTGCCAAAGGCACGTATTGGTTCATGAGAGCCAAGGCTGTGGGGTCCATACAAACCATTGGTATCTGATTGTTTGGAAAGATCGTAGAGTATGAATCACCAGCAGCCGCTAGCGACCCGGTGCTGCTCGCCGCCGCAATAGCAGTGCCACAAGCTCCGTTCCCCCGGGCATTCAGGATGTCGGCGACATTCTGGTCTCCTATAGCTCCGCCAAATGTTCCTGCCGAGAAATCGCCGGTGCGTTCAGCTGCAGTCGGCACCGAAACTGAGTCCGAAGAAATTCCCTGCCGAATCCGGCGTCCTTCATAGGATACGAAGAAGAATGTCTTGTCTTTCTTGATCGGTCCGCCGAAGGTTCCACCAAATTGGTTTTGTTGGAATTGTGGTTTAACGTTGTCGAAATATCCCTTCGAGTTCAAAACCTTATTACGGAAAAACTCATACGCATTGCCATGGAACGCATTGGTTCCGGACTTGGTAATCACATTAACAACCGCGCCTGAATTTCGCCCATATTCCGCATCGAATGTATTGGTGATTACGCGAAACTCTTCAATCGAGTCAGGCGATGGTTGCACGACCGGAGCATTCACAAACTGATCATTCGCATCGCCGCCGTTCACGCTGAAGTTGTTAGAGCGTCCACGGCCACCATTAACCGAAACCACACCTGGCTGGTCACTTCCATAAAATAGGTCTGAGCCGGTCTGCGACTGCACTCCCGGTTGTAGCTGTAAAAGCTGATAAGTGTCCCGTGCATTCAAGGGTAGCTGGCTTACGGCTCGCGAATTCACAACCGCACCCATCTGCGTACTCGTCGTGTCTACCAGCGGCGCTTCCGAGGTGACCTCTACCGTTTCTTCCTTCGCTCCAATCCGCATGGTCGAGTTCAGCGTGACTACTTGGTTTACATCGACGCCAACGCCTTTTTCGATACTCCTCTTGAATCCAGAGAGCTCATATTCCACGCGGTAGGTTCCTGGCACCACCTCGACAAAAACGTAGTCGCCACTTTCGTTCGTCTGAACATCCCGGCTGGCCGCGGTTGCGTCATTCACCAGCGTAACTTTGACCCCAACGAGGGCTGCCCCCGAAGGATCCGAGACCTTGCCGATGATTCGTCCGCCGGTGCTCTGGGAAAAAACAGCGGTGCCACTTAACAAACACAGTGCGAAAACCAGACAGCAACTCGACCAACGTGAGACCGACGAGCGCATAACGCCTCCACCACTGGGGATTTTAAGTTTGCGGAACGAACCCTTGCCTATCCAGTAAACCTTGCTATAATCCCGCAAGGTTATGGTCCTTTCTGATGTACTGTCAAGAAAAAAATAGTTTTACCTCCGATAAGGAAATCGTATACAAGAGCGAACCGAGCTCATGAAGCCAGCCGCGAAACCTTACTTAAAAATCGGAGAAGTTGCCCGGTTGATTGACGTGTCCCCGTCAGTGATCCGGTCATGGGAGAGCCTTGGCCTCGCTCGTCCACAGCGCACCGCGAGTAAGTACCGCCTCTACACCGATGACGACGTGAGAATCCTTAAACGCGCCCGCTTCTTGCGGAAAGAACGCGGTTTGAACGCTCCCGCAATCGTCCAGTTACTAAAAAGCGAAGGCAGAGTCAAGCCCACGCCGAATGGAGCTGCTCTGGCGATGGGGTCCCGATTACGCCAGTTGCGCATAAGGCGCGGCCTCTCCCTTGCAGAAGTCTCAAAAGCAGTCGGAATTTCTCTCGGATTCCTAAGCGCCCTCGAGCGTTCCCACATGAGCGCATCCGTCGGGACCCTGCGCAAGCTGGCGCGCTTCTACAAAACTAACATTCTCGATTTCCACGATACTGCCGAATCCAACAATCCCGTAGTGCGCCCCAACGGTCGAAAGGTGTTGGAAGCTGGCCCCGGTGTCCGCATGGAATTGCTGGCGTGGGGGAATGCCGTCATGGAACCGCACCTGTTCCGCATCGCGCCGCAGGCCGGAAGCGGTGAATCGTACGCTCACGTGGGCGAAGAATTTCTATACGTGCTTCGAGGCGAATTCCAGATCTCTCTCGAAGACAAAGAGTACAAGCTGAAACCCGGGGACAGTTTTTATTTTGAGAGTGCATTGCCGCATAGCTGGAAAAACCCAGGCAAGAATGAAACATGGGTGCTATGGGTGAACACGCCACCCACGTTCTAAGGCCGAACCCAGGAGAAATCATTGCTGAAAGAACGCTCGTCGAACCTGAAGAAGCTCTTTCTTCTGTGTAGCAGGATCTCTCTATTCCTCCTCTTAGGTTTGTGCACCCAAGCCGCATTCCCCCAAGCACAATCATCTCCTCCGGCCGACACCGTAATTATCCACGCGAAAATTTACACCGTGAACTCGAACCAGCCGCGGGCGGAGGCGCTAGCCATAAAGGACGGCAAGATTGCTTTCGTCGGCAGCGACAAAGATATCGCGAAATATCGAGGGCCCTCGACAAAAACTATTGATGCAAATGGAAAACTCGTTCTCCCTGGCTTTACTGATTGCCACATTCACTTCATGGACGGGTCTCTAGGCCTGACGCAAGTTAACCTTAATGGCGCAGCGTCCGTTGTCGAAATCCAAAAACGTGTGAAAGCCTACGCCGACGCTCATACGAACGAGCCCTGGATCACCGGAATGGGTTGGCAGTACCAGCTTTTCGGCGCTGCGGAGCTTCCCGACAAACGAATTCTCGACGAAGTTGTTCCGAATCGCCCCATCTACTTGGTCGCCTACGACGGCCATAGTTCGTGGGCCAATAGCAAGGCGCTCGCGCTTGCCGGCATCACGCGAGCAACTCCGGATCCTGTCAATGGAAAAATCGTTCGTGACGATAAAGGCGAAGCTACCGGTGCCCTTAAAGAATCGGCTGGCGATCTCGTTGCCAAGATGATGCCCAAGCCCACGCGAGAGGAACGGCTCGCGGCGCTTCGCCTCGGAATTCACGAGGCGAACAAAGCTGGTCTAGTGCGGGTGCACAGTGCTGGGCAGGACTTTGAATACTTAGATCTCTACGACGAGCTCCGCCGCAATGGGCAGCTTAGCCTACGTTTCTACATAGCCTATTTCCTGGACCCTCCCGAGCTCACCCAAGACGCCCTCGATAAGATCGAGCAGGCTCGTGCGACCTTCCATGACGATTGGATTTCCGGCGGTGCCGTAAAAACTATGCTGGATGGTGTGGTCGAAGCGCATACGGCTGCGATGCTAGAGCCCTACAGCGACGATCCGTCGCAAACTGGAAGGCTTTTTTGGGATCCAGCAAAGTACAGACAGGCTGTCACAGAAATAGATCATCGCGGCTTGCAAGTTTTCACGCACGCGATTGGCGATAAGGCCGTTCGCCTGGCGCTCGACACTTACGAAGAGGCAGCCAAGACAAACCAAACCGAAGACGCACGACCGCGAATCGAGCACATCGAGACCATCACTGCTCAGGACATCCCGCGATTCGGCAAGCTCGGCATTATTGCCAGTATGCAGCCGCTGCATTCGTATCCCGACGATGACACGCTGCTGGTGTGGGCGCGGAATACTGGCGCTGATCGCGCAAAACGCGCATGGGTTTTCCATAGCATCGAGAGTCAAGGCGGACGTCTCGCGTTTGGCAGCGATTGGCCAGTGGTGACTCTGAACCCGTGGCAAGGAATTCAGACCGCGCTCACACGTCAGACCTCGGAGGGCACTCCTGCAGGGGGATTTCTGCCAGAGCAACGCATCAGCCTGGAAGATGCGATCAAAGCCTATACCTTGGGCGCGGCTTTCGCGGGAAGACGAGAAAAGACCGAAGGCTCTCTCGAACTGGGCAAGCTGGCCGACTTGATCGTGGTCTCACAGGATCTATTCAAGATTGAACCGAGTGAGATCGGTAAAACAGAAGTGATCCTTACGATCGTGGGCGGCAAAACCGCGTACCGATCGCCCAATTGGCCAACCCAATAGACCTTGACGCCGCCGCCTTAGCGCAGTCCGAAGACGACTTTGAGCTCTGCCGCTACTCGGTCGGCCCGGAGATGTGTTCGTGCACGATCAGCCACTTTCCATCCAGCTTTTCAAACACCACAGTCCAGCGCAGCTGATCCATGCCCCGCTTTCCACTTTTCTGGATTACATCTTCCTTTACCGTAGCAGTGCCCCACACGTAATTGCCGGCAGGATGTAATTCCACGTCGTCGTTCACGGTGAAAGTTGCGCTCTTTATTGG
>JAOAPG010000276.1 GCA_025462785.1 Acidobacteriaceae bacterium | reverse complement strand
GGAAGCGGACTGGCTTGGAGCCGCCCTTCTGCTTCCACGAGAAGGGTTGGTGCGACTACGCTCGGCACATAGGGCCACGGCCGAAATCGCGACTTACTACGGCGTGAGCGAAGCACTCTGCGAGTGGCGGCTGCGTATGACAGGCGTTGATGTTCAGATGCGCAGAGGCTATCGTTGATATTCCTGCTTTGTCCTGGCTAATCCGAGGCTAAGCACGCCCAACCTCTCACAAATTATGCTTGCTCGATTACTGGCTGGATTTGGGCAACAATGCCGACGCTGGTCAATTCATTTTGGGTGAACCCTTGAATCGAAGGAACCGGCGGCACAGGCTGCGGCTACGGACGGTCGCAGAGCTTTTCCCCGAAGTCATACAGGGCGAACTGGACGGAGATGACTTGCCGAGCTGTAGCGCGGCGGAAGCCCTCGACCGGCAGGAACCGCTCGCTAATCCAACATTGGCCAATCACGCTCTGGCACTGCTCGCACGCCTGTTCCGCTACGGAACGATTTCCTGTCACGGAGCATTTGTCGGACTCTCGTTTCTACCTGGTGCGCAGGCGTTGCGGATTGATCGCAAGTGCTGGCAGCGCCTCCGCCTCAACGGGAAGAGAAAATCCGGAGCTTCAGCCTGATATCCTGATAATGTCTTTTGTGCGCGAACTATCGGCGACGCTGTTCCGTGCTTCGGCAGTCGGGAATATTCTTAAGGATTCGAAGAGGAAAAATGAGCATTCCTCAAAATTCGGGATGGAAAACACGACTGGTGGAGCGTGAGTTCCCGGATCGTTCGTTCGACATCGAGTTTTGGCAGGAGCAAGGAGATGAAGCCATCTTTGCTGCCGCATGGGAAATGGTGGAATTAGCTGAGGAAGTCAGCCATGGCAGAAAACCCACACTACAAAGAACTGCTACAACTCTTAAACGAATTTGAGGTTGAGTATCTGATTGTCGGCGGCTTCGCGGTCATGAAGTACGGCGAGCCACGTTATACGAAAGATCTCGACGTGTGGGTATTCAATTCACCGCAAAATTCCGCGCGGGTGGTCGGAGCCCTCAAGAAGTTTGGCGCTCCCCTCGAGCATGATGGGATCACTGCTGATACATTCACCGGCAAGCAAGTGGTTTACCAGATTGGAATTGCTCCGGTACGCATTGACATCCTGACCGAAATTACAGGCGTCGAGTTTCCCGATGCGTGGCGAAAGAAGGTCGCAAGCACTTTCTTTGGTGTTCCAGTACACTTCATTTCCCTGGACGATCTCATGGCCAACAAACAGGCCTTAGGCCGCAGCAGCGACCTCAAGGACCTGAAGCAGAATCCAAAGCGCATGACCTCAGACGAGTAAGAGCTTAAACGGCGCTTTCCCCACCTTGGCACAGTTCGAAGAAATGTAGTGGCCTCTCGCAGGATTCCCGTCGTTCGGACAGCTGTTACTAAATTGGCCGGGTTTCCGCGTAGAGGGTAGAGCTTGCTTGGCCAGTCGATCCCGGCTTCTCCCAGGCATCGCAATGAGAAGCCAGTCCTTCAGGAATCGCCGATGCTGGTATCGAAGCTCGTGCCAGCGCCTTCGCTTACCCTGCGTTGACACACTGCGTCGGAGTCTAGCCACAAAGTGCCTACAGCCGAATATCTAATCGCTTTCCTTGAAACCGCCAGAGGAGATCCATCCCCGTCAATCTGGATCCGGTACGAATAGGTTATGCGTCATGCGATTCCGAGGAGTTTACGCCAGCGGAGGAATAATTATGGAAAACAACCCAAGCGACAAGAACGAAGCCCTGAGTCCGGAAGCACAGACCGCCGAGGCCGCCATACTGTCCGCGTGCGATAGGCGGGCCGCAGCGGGAATCACGTTTGTGGCGGTCCACTTCGACGGGTACGGCGACGATGGAACGACCGAAGACGTGAAGTGCTATGACGACGAATGGTATGCATCTGGGGAGCACGAGCCCGTGAAGTACGACGGCTCCCATCTGCAGGAGCACTTCGAAGCTCTTGTGCCCTTCGGATATGAAAACGATTGCGGCGGGTTCGGGGACGTTGTCCTCGATGTGGCCGCTCGCAAGGTGACGGTTGAACGCAATGATCGCTTTGAGGATTACACGACCACCACGTACGAGGTGTAGCTCTATGGCCCACCCACTCAAACACGCCCAGAGCAGCGCGAGGAAATTCGGCGGAAGAGCAGAAGACTATCTGCCGATTCATAACTGGTTCGACGAATCGAAAGCGTTCCTCGCAGACTTCCGGCACCGGGCCTTACGTCACCATGCCGAGGGCATTTTCCTGGCAGAGAAACTGTTTGGTGTTGCCATCGCGAATAGTGATGGCAACCAAGTTCCCGTCCGCTATGTGGGAGAGCAGCATGTCAAAGAAGACCTCGGCCGAATTCCCACGGCACAAGATTGGCTCTTGCAGATCAAGCCGCAACGTTGGATGTACGGCCAGCGACTGGATAAAGAAACAACGTCAACCAAGGAGGAACTCGTATGAGCGCCCCGAACGGCCACGCCCAGAAAGATCATGCACCCGTATCCGGCCCACCGCCTGCGATGCCGGCACCCGGAGTTCTTCAAGTCCCCGCGGAACGGGTCAAGGAATTGGTGGCGGCCTTGGAAGTGCCCTTTGATCCCTCGCAAATCGAATGGCGGGTGATGAACACCACGAAAGGTCAGCAGCCCGCACGCGGCCAGGTTGTTCCGTATGCCGACCAGCGGGCTTACACCGACCGATTAAACGCGCTGTTTACGCCGGCAGGTTGGACGCGGAAATACTCCATTCATACGAGCGCAAACTTCGAACGGAGCAAAGACCAAAAGATTGCTGCGAAGGTGTTGCTCACATGTGAACTGACGATTTTCGGTCTGGGTTCGCATTCGGCTACAGGAGAAGAATGGGCTGATGATGATAATTCGTGTACGGCAGCGGAAGCACAGGCTTTCAAGCGGAGTTGTGCCTGTTTTTGACTCGGCAGGTATCTTTATTACTTCACTGGGACCTGGGTTGACCTGGACGACCGCAAGCGGCCGAAGTCAGTTCCTCAACTGGCAGGATGGGCCACTCCCGCAGGTTGGCAAGAAGGCCTTCGGCCCAGTTGCGCGGGTGAGCAGAAGCCATCAGAACGAACAGTTGCCGGAAATGGCGGCAATGGCCAGCACAATGGCGACGCGAACGGCCACGGGGACAGAGTTCTCCACGAAATTGAGGAGATGGAACAGGTAGTGGGGAAACGTATGTATCGCGGATTGTTAAAGACCGTGGCGAGAGTGTGGAATCCTAAGGACATTCAGGACCAAGCCATCCAAGAAAAAGTGCTGGCACACATGCAGGCCGCCGAACGGGGACTACGCCGAGCCGAGACTGCGCGAGGGAAGGCTGGTCTGGCAGCTTTCGCGGCAGTTCTTGGGTCTTTGAGACTGAGTTCGCTTGACCAGGCGGACAATCTTAAGACGCTCCAGGAGATCGTGGTAGCACTCGAAGCGGCACCACCAAGAGGTAAGTAATGAATCGTCGTGTTTGAACTCGATCTAACGGGCCACGCCACCGAGTCGCCAGTTGGCGAACACCGAGCAGCGTTCTCGTTCGGAGTTCCCAACTTCCGGCTAGCGACAAACCGCTCGTTACACCGCCGGCTGAGCAGTGAACTCAACCGCGAGGGCGACCTCTGCCGAGGAGCCCGGCCTG
>JAOAPG010000256.1 GCA_025462785.1 Acidobacteriaceae bacterium | reverse complement strand
TCTGATGTGGGATTTTGAACACGGTGAGGCCGCTGCGCCATTCGATATTTCCTACACGCTTCCCTCTCGGTGTGCGCGAGAGTTGGCCGAAGGTTCGGCGGACATCGGCATCATTCCAGTAGCCGCTTACACTACCATTCCTGGCCTGAAAATTCTTTCTGATGTTGCGATCGCGTCAAAGCGCGCGGTCCGTTCCATTCTCCTGGTCAGCAAAGTTCCCCTGGAGCAGATTCGGAAAGTCGCGCTCGACACCTCTTCGATGACCTCTGTAGCGCTGACCAAAGTCTTATTTACAAAGTTCTGGGGCGGCAACAGAGTGTTTTCTGGAGCAAATCCTGATCTCGAAAAGATGCTAGACCAACACGACGCAGCCCTCCTCATCGGAGATCCCGCGCTCCAGGTAGATCGTTCGCGCTACATAACCCACGACCTCGCTGAAGAGTGGATTCGATTCACAGGCAAGCCTTTCGTGTTCGCATTCTGGGCCATTCGTCAGGGTGCGATTGCGAACATTCCGTCTGAGACTGACCTCGCTGTCATCTTTCAAAAATCCCGCGATCACGGGCTCGAAGCAGCGAACCTTGAATCTATCGTGCGACATTGGGCAGCACGGCTGAGTCTGACCGAGGAAAACGTCAGGCAATATCTAATCGAGAACATCCATTACTATCTCGATCCCGCACGTCTGGAAGGTTTGCATCTTTTCTATCGTTACGCTCAGGAATGCGGAGCACTCCCTGCTGCACCATCCCTGGCTTTTTTGGAGAATCCCAAATCCGTCGTATCAGAACGATAAATCACGCCAGTACCACTCTTAAGCCTGTAAACTGCTTCTAAGCCCGCGAATGCTAAACACTTACCAAGTGCTGCTTGCAACGTCGATGAACTGGCTCCTTCGCCTGGGTGGCCCGGGGCTCATTCTGATCGGCATTGCGGACAACTCCGTCGTGCCCCTCACCGGCAGCATGGACGTCCTTACCATTTGGCTCGCAGCCAGCCATCGCGAATCTTGGCCGTATTACGCACTCATGGCGACGGCGGGAGCCGTGCTCGGCGGGTACATCACTTACTACTTGGCTCAGAAGGGAGGCAAAGAAGCGCTGGAGCGCAAGTTTTCCAAGAGAACAGCAGGCAAAATTCGCAAGAGATTTGGACGATGGGGATTCGGAGCTGTATTTATTCCCGCGCTCTTGCCTCCTCCTTTCCCCCTGGTCCCCTTCCTGGTTGCAGCCGGCGCAATGCAATATCCGCGCAAAAAGTTTTTGACAGCTCTGATATTGGGACGCGCCCTTCGCTATTCGATAGTCGCAGCCTTGGGCGCTCATTATGGCAAGCCAATCGTCGCCTTCTTCTCGCAATACTACAAGCCCGCGGTGCTCACGCTCGTTGGTTTGGCAGTGATTGGCAGCATCGTCAGTCTCGTCGGCTACCTTCGAAGAAAGAAGGGTAGGTACATGGAGACTGGTTCGACCGCACCCGCTCGCAGAATTGCCTAGTTAAAATCCGGTAGTCGGTCGGTTTGAAGAAAACTAGAAGTAACGGAAGTCCTGCGGTAGCCAATAATCATGGCGCGAATTGTAATCTTGGGTTGCGCTGGCAGCTGAAAGACTACTTTGGCGCGGAAGCTTGGCGAGCGGACAGGTGCTCCCGTTGTCTATCTAGATTCCATCTGGCAGTCGCATTGGGGAGAAAAGGACGTTCCCGCGTTTCGGACCTTGATGAAGGAGGCGCATGCAGGTGATGAGTGGATTAGCGACGGCAATTTTGCACTGGCGACCTTCGATATCCGGCTACCTCGCCCACTCTTGTAATCTGGATCGAGCGCTCCAAGCCGTACTGCGCGTGGCGTGCCATCACGCGAGTGCTCAAGCTCGGCGAAGCTCACCGGATAGGCGGACTCATTAAAGTGCTAGTGTTCATTTGGAAATTCGACCGGGTCAGCCGTCCGCGCATTGAGATGGCCAGAGTTTCTCATGGACCGGACGTGCCCGTCCGCAGATTGAAAAGCAGCCGCGACATCGACGCGTTTCTCTCTCTTTATCGCGACAGCGCTAACCACCAAACGTCAAATGGGATCCACAACCTAAAATCGGGTTTGGATGAACAAGCCCCGCTCCGCTAAAATTAAATTTAATAAGACATGACCCTAAGCAAGCAAGAAGCTCTCGACCTTTTTCGCTCCGATGACCTCATTGGCATTGGCATGGAAGCCGATGCTGTCCGCCGCAAGCTGCATCCCGAAGGCGTTGCGACGTACATCATCGATCGCAACATTAACTATACGAATTTTTGCACCGAGTACTGTACCTTCTGCGCGTTTTATCGCCCGCTTAAAGGACCCAAAGCCAAAGAAGGCTACATCCTCGATTTCGAAACAATTTACGAAAAGATCCGCGAGACGGTCGAACTGGGCGGCACCGGCGTTTTGATGCAAGGTGGATTGCATCCGGATCTCAAGATTGATTGGCATGAGCAGATGCTGAGCGGTATCAAACAGCGGTTCCCCAAGATCCATCTGCACTGTTATTCGGCCTCGGAGATCATTGCAATTGCGGAGTACAGCGCGCTGAGTATTCGCGAAACAATTGTTCGCTTGCGAGACGCGGGACTCGATTCCATCCCCGGAGGTGGCGCCGAGATTCTCGATGACGAAGTCCGCTACAAAATAGCTCGCTTGAAGTGCTTAAGCAATGATTGGCTCGACGTGCATCGCACCGCCCATCAACTCGGAATGCGAACGACAGCAACCATGATGTTCGGGGTCGGAGAGAATTACGAGAACCGCGTGAACCATTTTCAGCGGCTCTACGAATTGCAGGAAGAAACCGGAGGCTTTACCGCGTTCATCCCTTGGAGCTTCCAGCCGTCCAACACCGCGTTAGGCGGTGGCCGCTGGGACGAAGCGACGGCAGTCGAGTACTTGAAAACCCTCGCCATCTCGCGTCTCTATCTCTCGAATTTTCTCAATGTGCAATCGAGCTGGGTCACGCAAGGCTTGAAAGTCTGCCAAATGGGATTACGCTTTGGCGGCAACGACGTTGGCTCAGTGTTGCTGGAAGAAAACGTTGTGCGAGCCGCGGGCGTGACGAACTGCACGACCGAAGAAGAGCTTCGTCGGATCATTCGCGATGCAGGATTCCGGCCAGCGCAGAGAGATACGTTGTACCGCCAGTATTTTTTGAATTAGCTATAGTTCATTGGCAGCGAAAACGGCCTCACACTTCGAGGTCGTTTTCGCTTTGTGCAGCTCTAGGCGCACGGCACCCCATCAATATCTTGATCATCAACATAACAACAAACAACTTAAGTTAGATTCACCAAGTCGCCCACCTCCTTACGGTACAATGACCTTTTCCGGAACGAGTGATTCCTCCGGCACTCAGAGGTCTCCCAAGCAGAATGTCTATCGCTTTTCAGATCCTAGCCACATTCGTAGCTCCTCACGGCGTGGGCCAATACATCCGCCAGCATTTTCTTGATCGCACTTTTCAGGGACT
>JAOAPG010000245.1 GCA_025462785.1 Acidobacteriaceae bacterium | reverse complement strand
GGAGGTCGAACTTGCGGTCGTCGTAGGGAAGAAAGCTCAGTACGTTTCAAAAGACGATGCTCTCAATCACGTTGCGGGCTATGCTCTGCACAACGATTATTCGGAACGCAATTTTCAACTTGAGCGCGGCGGCCAGTGGGTGAAAGGAAAAAGCTCGGACACGTTTGCGCCCTTGGGGCCGTTCCTCGCAACTCCGGACGAGGTTCCAAACGTCGGCGCTCTCGGAATGTGGCTGAAGGTGAATGGCGAGTTCCGGCAGAAGAGTTCCACCGCAAACATGATCTTTGATGTGGCCACATTAGTTTCCTATGTCAGCCAATTTATGACGCTGCTTCCTGGCGACGTAATAAGTACCGGAACCCCGGCGGGCGTGGGTTTGGGAATGAATCCGCCGATTTATCTGAAGGCTGGCGATGTTGTGGAGCTGGGAATTGAAGGTTTAGGGGAGTCCCGGCAGCTAGTCAGGGAATATAAGTAGATACTCGCGAAATTAGACGGCAACAAATCTATGGATAAGCAGAAAGTTCGGGAGCGAATTCTGGAGATTGGCATAGTGCCGGTGGTGCGTGCCTCATCGCCAAAGGAGGCATTGCTTGCCTGCGAAGCTGTGTGTGAGGGAGGCATCCCTATTGTCGAAGTCACGATGACGGTGCCCGGCGCGATCGAAGTCATCCGCGAACTGGCAAAAACTAATGCTTCGAAAATCCTCATCGGTGCGGGAACGGTGCTCGATGTTGAGACTGCAAAGCGCTGTCAGGATGCGGGTGCACAATTTCTGGTAAGCCCTGGATTAAATCTTCCCACTGTCGAATTTGCGGTGAAAGAAAAGATGCTGATCATGGCGGGAGCCTTGACGCCAACTGAAGTCATCACAGCGTGGAAGGCAGGAGCGGATTTCGTCAAAGTCTTTCCATGCGGCCAACTGGGCGGAGCAAAGTACATCAAGGCTCTCAAAGGCCCATTACCGCAAATCGCAATGGTACCGACCGGCGGCGTGAATCTGAATACAGCGGCGGAATTCCTTGAGGCCGGAGCAGCGGCGTTAGGAGTTGGTGGCGAACTGGTGCAAGCGGAGGCTTTGAAAGCCGGGAAGCCAGAAGTGATTGTCGAAACTGCTAGAAAGTTCATCACAATCGTCGAGCAATATCGCGCTCGCGTCGCTTCGCCGAAAGTAGCTGTCCTAAACCCTGTCTAACGACAGTTGATCCAGCTAAGGCGTGTTCTGAATAGAGATTAGCGGCGCGCTCGATCCGGAGATTTACCGCTCTCACGCTTTCCAGATCAGACGAGCTTTACTTTTTCTTAGGCCAAACTATGCGAACTCGACTTTGCCTGTTCTTGTTGGTGTCTTTTTGCAGCTCTCTGTTGCTTGCCCAGGATTATCCCAAGGCGGAAATCTCAAATGGCCTGATCCATGCGGAGTTGATGCTCCCCGATAGCCAGCACGGCTCCTATCAGGGAACGCGGTTCGATTGGTCTGGAATTATTTCCAGTCTTCAGTTCAATGGGCATGAGTATTTCAGGAAGTGGTACGAACACCACGATCCGAAAATTCATGACGCGATCACGGGGCCGGTGGAGGCGTTTCAGACGAACGACAAAGGCCTGGGTTATGACGAGGCCAAAGCTGGCGGAACATTTGTGCGAATCGGTATCGGCACCATTCGCAAACCCGATGAGAAGGACTATCGTCCTTATGATACTTACGAGATTGTCGATCCAGGAAAGTGGACAATCCGAAAACACAAAGACCGCATCGAGTTCACGCAGCGGTTGAAGTCAGAGCAGGGATACGCGTATATCTACCGAAAGACCGTTCGGCTGGTGAAGGGGAAACCAGAGTTGCTGCTGGAACACTCGCTAAAAAACACTGGCAAAAAGTTGATTGATACGAACCAATACAACCACAATTTTTTTGTGATTGATCACGAGGTTGTAGGCCCGGACGTCGTGGCCAAGTTCGTATTTACTCCTGTTCCATTGAAAGGATTCTCCGATCGCGCCGAAGTTCACGGACATGAAATCGTCTTTCCTAACGAACTTGAAGGAAGGAAGGGAGTGTTCTCGGAACTGGGCGGCTCAAACAAGGACGTCAAAGACTACGACTTCCGAGTGGAAAACTTGAAAACCGGCGCCGGCGTCCACTTCACGAGCGACCAGGTTTTAGACAAAGTTAATTTCTGGGCCATTAGCACAGTGGCGGCAGTCGAACCGTACATCCTGCTGAAGATTGAACCAGGGCAGGAGTCGCACTGGACAATCCGTTACGACTTTTACACTTTGCCATCGGTGGCCAAGCCATAAGGCGAACTACTGTTTCTTGGCCGGAACGCGAACTCCACCGATCCAAACCGAGTCGATCGCTCTCGTGTTCCTGATGTCATCCAGAGGGTTTGCTGATAACACTACGAAGTCAGCCCATTTGCCCTTTTCGAGCGTTCCCGCTTCTTGGCTTATGTTCACCGCCTTTGCAGCACCACTGGTTGCGGATATTAGTGCTTGCATGGGCGTAACACCGGCCTTGGTTTCATATTCCAGTTCAAGATGTTCAAAATATCCTTGAAATCGGCCCGGCCCGCCGCCGCTATCCGTACCCATGGCGATTACGATCCCTGCGTCTGAAAGTTTTTTCAGATTGCGCATCGCGATCGGCAGGTGCTCCTTGTACCACAAAGCGCCGGGATCTTTCGCCACGCTTTCCTGCCGCTTCGGATCTTCCATCTTTGCGATTTCTGCCGGATCAGCTTCCTTCAAAAAGAAAGGATCGCTAAAAAATGACGGCGTTTCGGAATAACCGAACACAGCGAACTCGCGCGTAAGAGTCGGGGAATAGAACGCGTGGCGCTTCTTCATGAGCGCGATGAACTCTTCATCCACTTCGCGGTCGCGCACACTATGAGCTATGTAATCCACTCCAGCCCGCAGCACCCCTTTGGCGTCGTCCAGTAGAACGACATGCGCGGCAGTGCGAAAACCATTCTTATGCGCTTCGTCGATAGCAGCTTCATAGGTCTCCGGACTCATTTTCGGACGTGCGCCGAGAAAATCGTCAACACGCACTTTCACAATATCTGGCTTATTGCGAATCAGTTCCTCGACGCTCTTCCGTGCCTCCTCTGGAGTTTTGACGGCGACCGCTCCGGGGATGGCCGTTGAATCCTGAATAGGCCCGGCGATATACAAATGGGGCACAGTACCCGGCGGTGCTGTAGCGCTCTGTTCGCGCAAGGCAAACTCTTTGTCCCCACCCAGACTAAACACGGTGGTGATCCCGTCGCGCAGATAGACCCCGAGTTGAGACACATCGTTGACGTGGCCATGCGCATTAATCAGCCCGGGAATAATTGTCTTGCCCGTCGCGTCAATCTTCTCTGCTCCAGCCGGCAATTTGACTCGCGTACCAACAGCTACAATGCGGCCGTCACGAATTAATAAAGTCGCGTTTTCGATAGCCGGCTTCCCGGTGCCGTCAATGATGCGCGCCCCAACCCAAGCTCGCACATTGTGAGTGACAGGTTCGCCCTCTTGCTCAGGACTCGCGGCGAAAACATTGAGTGATCCGAGAAGAAAGATTCCAAGGGTAGCAACTGATCGCATCCAGAATTTTTTTGTGGAGTTCATATTGGGTTTGACAGATACTATGATACGACTATATCAACTCTCTTCAATCTTCTGGAGGATTTCTCAATGAAAAGCCTGGCCGCGTTGGTCTTATTTCTCGCCTCTTCGACTTGGGTTTACGCCGCTGATCCGGAGGGATTTGCCCTCTGGAAAGGGGACGCGGTCAAGAAATCAGGTAAGGAACTCGCGAGCAAAATCGATGACCAAAAGTTCGCGTGGCTGTCTTTGGCAAACTATGACAACCACCTAATCGGAATCTCTCACCGCGAAGGCGACGGCAGCGCCGAAATTCACGAAACCCAAGTTGATATTTTGATGGTCCAGCAGGGCGTGGCTACGCTGATCGTAGGCGGAAAGATGATCGACCCGAAGACCGTCAAGCCGCATGAAGTACGGGGTTCTTCGATTGAGGGCGGAGAGACGAAACAGGTTACTGTCGGCGACATCATCCACATTCCGGCCAATGTGCCTCATCAACTGAAAATTGCGAGTGGCACGCCATTTACATATCTGGTCATAAAAGTAGATACAAACAAGTAGGAGCGAGACCGCTTAGACTGATTCCTGGCTCTTCTCGGCGGTATTCGGACTGACTGGTGGTATCGTCGCCGCTGCTTCTCCTGCCATCTCTAGGATATGAGCGTTGCGCTCGGCAGCTTGGAGATGCAATCGCATCGCATGACGCGCTTTTTCTGAATTGTTTTCACGGATAGCCCGGTAGATCGCCCAATGTTGGCGAAGTCCCGCCTCAGGTACTCCAGGCATTTCGTTAGTCCGGCGGCTCACTTCGATCAAGGGTTCGGATATTGCCTGTAGAACCATAATCGCAAGTGGATTTCTGGTTGCCTCGGCTACCGCTTTATGGAACTTGATGTTCGCTTTTCCGATTGCCTCGTGAAAAAGCGCATCGGCTTGCGGTGTGGTGCGGTCCATTCGGAGCGCGCCTTCCTGTTCAGCCAAAACTTCCCGCATCGTCGCCCAATCAGTTTCTGTTGCTTTTTCCGCAGCCAGCGCCACTAACCCTAGCTCCAAAACTTTTCGGAACTCAATCAACGAATCTGCCTGTTGCATGAAGGCAGACGTAGACAGATACTCGGCGTTGATCAGAGCAACGGGAGACGGTTCAAGGACAATTGCGCCAATCTTGGGACGTACGCTGATGAGCTGAAGCGATTCGAGGGACTTGATAGCCTCACGAACGCATGTCCTGCTTACGGAAAGCTCTTCGGTAAGCTGCTTTTCCGTCGGCAATCGCTCGCCTGGCTTTACCTGCCCTTTTTTTATGAGGTCGAGGATGTAATTGATTACCTGCGCGGTAATCGTCTGTCTGCGAATCAGG
>JAOAPG010000242.1 GCA_025462785.1 Acidobacteriaceae bacterium | reverse complement strand
ACCACAAAGCAAACTGCGAGCCAGGGTAGTACCACCTCCGCGCAAAAGTAAGAACGACTACTCTTTATTAAGAACTTCAGGCCCACTCGCAAACGGAGTGGGCCTTCTTTTCTCTAAATTTAAGCATTCTCTTCAATGACTCGGCCTCCTGAACGCGTTCATCGCGGAGCCGTCCATGTAGAATCTTTTTTCACAAATGAAACGAAAGATTGCGGCCATCACAACCTCGCGCTCTGACTATGCGCATCTTCGCTGGTTACTTCATGACTTAGCTCGACATCCTCAAGTTGACCTGTCTGTTATCGCGCTGGGACCCCACCTGTCGCCAGAGTTCGGGCACACCGCGAAACAAATTGCGCAAGATCAGAAAGCAATCACGTCAATTGAATGCTTGTTAAGCTCTGATACTGACGTTGGAATGGCCAAGAGTCTTGGCCTCGCAACGCTGGGTCTGGCGGATGCCATGGGCCGTATCAGGCCGGATATTATGCTCCTGATCGCCGACCGCTATGAAATGCTTGCGCCCGCAGCGGTCGCTTTAACATTGCGCATTCCAATTGCGCACATCGAAGGAGGCGAGACAACGGCTGGAGCAATCGATGATGCGGTACGGAATGCCATCACGAAGATGAGTCATCTGCATTTCGCGTGCACGAAAGCCGCAAAACAGCGGGTCATAGCGATGGGCGAGCAGCCCTGGCGAGTTACTTATAGTGGCAGCGTTTCGATTGACAACCTACGGCGATCGAAACTTCTCAGCAGAACACAACTTGAAAAGAAGCTCGGGATATCGCTCGACCAACAAACTGTTCTTGCGCTTTATCATCCCGTGACGCTGATGAAAGACACGGTTCAGGAAGCAACGGAGTTATCTGCTGCACTGGAAAAAACGAAAGAGCAAATTTTCTTCGTTTATCCCAATGCGGATGCGGGTAGTCGCGAGTTGATCCACATGACAGAAGAATTTGTCACGCGCAGACATAATTCAAAGTTGTTCATAAACCTCGACCACACGACTTATTTGAGTCTTCTCAAGAACGTGGACCTGCTGATCGGGAATTCCAGCAGCGGCGTTATCGAGTCCACTTCAATCGGGATTCCAGCGCTGAATATTGGAATCCGGCAAAGGGGACGCGAGCACGCCGGGAATGTCTTAGACGTTCCTGCGACAAGAGAGGCAATCAGCAAAGCGATTCGCACTGCGCTCTCGGCCGATTTTAAGCAGACTTCAAAGCGATTAAAAAATCCATACGGGGACGGGCACGCCTGCCGGATTATCACCAAGGTTTTAACGGCGACGCCGCTCGAGAATCTGTTATTTAAGTCGTGAGCTTTAGCTCGGGCGAATGATCCTCGTTAGAAGATTGCTCACCCGAATGGCTCCGGCGAAAAACGTAAAGCAGATTCCCTTCAAAACTGGATTTGCGCAGTATCCCACAGTCATAACCGACTACAAGCCGTTCCTCGACCTTCAAATGCGAAGCGGCAGCCGACTTCCTGATTTCCTGATGTGTGAAAACGTGCCCGTAAGTTGCGCAGCGAGAAATACCGCAGTTCCAGCTCGCAATTACGTCTCCGTTTGCTTCACCAGGCGAAAACTGGTCGTATATAAACCTTCCGAAAGTCTTGCACAAACCATAGGACCGAATGTTGTAACGGTGATTCACATCGACGAAAAGAAGACCCTGCGATGAAAGCAAGCCACCCAATTCCCCCAAAACCTGAGTACGAGTTGCCGCGGGACGTATGTGTCCCAGAACGTTCCATAAACAAATAATGAGGTCGAATTTTCGACCGGGCCGGGCTCGTCTTGCGGCAAATCCGTCCGAATCCAGCTCTTCTGCACGAATTGGCCATACCTCTGTTGCCGCCGGGCAACTCCTGACCATGTTCTGGCTTGGCTCGAGCAGGACGACATCATCTAATCCCGCTCCAGCTGCGATCCGTAACGCCCGTGTGCCATCTCCCGCTCCGACATCGAGTAGCGATCGGCTTCCGGACGGGGTTCTGGCAATGATTAATCTTTCAATACTCTCGAGGTATTTTTTTCTGGTGTTCGCGATTTCCGAATAGAAGGGCGCGAGACGATTGTAAGCATCCACCGGGTCTAGCAGTTGAGAACTTCGATGGAGCATATGAGGTGATGCAGCATTGCGAGCCGAGACGCTTTTCACGTGTGAGAATTGCGGCTGAATAATTAATGTTCTCTCATTTTCATTATTCTCCTTCGTTCCGGAAGTACCGAACTCAAGTGGGCACCAACTTGCGCCGATGAAAACCTTGGATGGCAAACAAGAAGCTTGACCCAATTTCCTGTTAATCAATCCCATCCCAGGAGAAAGACATGTCGGCAGCAGCAGTTGCAACCAGCGCGGTTTCTCAACCCGGTCAATTTGCATCATTCTTTCGTGAACGGCGGACCGATCTCAGCCAGCTAGGCCAGGCGCTCCAGTCCGCGATTTGGAGCTCAATCAGCCTACAACACCCTTGCCACTCTTACTCAAAATGCCGCCTTTTCGGGATCAGCATCAAACCCATTCAGGAACGCTCAGCGAGCCCAGGATTTCGCAACCATCGGCCAAGACCTCCAGAGTGGAGATCTCGCAGGCGCTCAAGCCGCCTACACCAAACTATATAACTCGTTCCAGAAACATCCACCCGGCGACGCGGCAAGCAGCGTCGGTCCGGCGATCACTATTACCATTACCAGCGGAAATGGAACCAGCGCCTCAGATAACACCAGCACCGTGGCTACGAGCAATTCAGCGGCCTCGAACACAAACAACTCGAGCACCACGACAGCAGCGATTACCTCGACGGTCGGAAGAATTCCTGGCAGTACCACGACGCCAGCCACAACGACTACGTCCAACACGAGCGCAGCGTCAGGGCCTGAAATCGTTTTGAATTTAGGTAGCGGGAACTCGAACCCGCTCGATATCGACCTAGACTTTGGCAGCAGGAACACATCAGGCACGTCCTCGACTGGCAACACCGCGACAACTGGACCTGAAGTTGTTCTGAACCTGGGCAATGCCAGCAACGAACAGATCACAATCAATCTCAGTGAGAATGCCAGTGGAGGCGAACAGGTCGGAATTAGTGTGAAGCCGACCAGTAACAGCGGCAGCTCGAACAATGAGGAGCAGGTCACCCTCAACTTAAATAATGCCAACGAACAGATCGTGCTCAATTTCCTGGATGCCAGTACGAGTCAAGCTTCGACACAAACTCAGAGTAGCGCGCTGAGCGTAGTCACCTAATGTTCTCTCGAAGTAGGATGGCTTGTGCCGAGCTGCACCTGGAACCAACCTCCTTCCAGGAAACAGCCGGCAATAGCCGTCCACCCCCCTTCGTAGACCTCAGGCCTGCTACGCTAACCGCTGCTCACGGTAATCACAGCAAAGTTACTTCTGTGTATGCCTATGGTCATCTTGTTGGGAAATGCTACCTGCTTCACTCTTATGGTGAGAGACACAGACGCTAAATAAATAAGAAGACCGATATTGAACGTGATTTTAACGTTCTAGGCCTATGAGCAGTTCCCACAACACCGCGAAAGGTGCTGATTGGACACATTTGTTGTCCGATCCGGACTTAGTCAGCCACCTTGGAGAACTCCTTCAAGCTTATCGCGACGCGCAGCCTGAAACGCGCGATCAGGTTTTGCTCCAAGCGATGCGCAAGATCAAAACCTCATCGTCAACACTACAAACTCCCACCAGCGCGACTTGCGAGTCAGTTCCGACGGTTAACGATGCACCCATTACGTCCAAAACTACTCCACCCTTTGCTCCAGACGAGCTTTCTTCATTTTGGTTGAGCTCAGCTGCTCAAGATCGCCGACGTTACCCTCGTATGAAATGCTTTGTTGCAGTTGAGATGCGATTAGAAGGCTCTGAGTCCCCGCTGTGGGGCAATCTCGCAGACACCAGCATGGGTGGTTGTTTCATCGAAACGCCTGCTCCAGTCGAGAACGGAGTTGCCTTGCGGATTGGACTGTGGCTAGCCAACGGTCAACTCTGGGTGAAGGGAATGGTTCTGAATGGAATTGTGACCCGCAGTAGTCCCTGCTTTGGCGTGCGCGTGAAGTTCACCGGCCTCGATTCAACTGAACGTGGCACGTTACGAGAATTCCTCAGGTTCATTGAAAAAACCATGAGCCAATTCCAGATCGAACAAGGGTACATGGCGCGATTGAAAACTTAGCTTCTCTTCAATTTTGATTTTTACCTGCCAAATCTTTACCGCTGTGAATCCTTAAATAACGCCCAATCATCCATAGACCAGAATGAGGGCCTTACGATTCGAGCTTGTCTCGGCGTCCAGTCCGGAGCAGAGCAGGTGCCACGGCGAATTGATAGACTGCATGTAGGGATGTTGTTGAGCCGGATCCAAAATTCAGTTTTGACGAACTGCGATCGAAAGTTACACTGACTTGCCGTTGAAGGAGGTTTATGGCGACGAGCGAACAAACGGTACTATCGGGCGAGCAACTGGACACCTTAAGCATCAATACCATTCGCACTCTGGCGATCGACGCAGTGCAAAAGGCCAATTCCGGCCATCCTGGTGCCCCCATGGCGCTCGCGCCAGTCGCCTACTCACTTTGGCAGCAGTTTTTGCGATACGATCCTGCCGACCCCATTTGGCCTAACCGCGACCGCTTCATTCTTTCGAACGGTCATGCGTCCATGTTGCTATATGCGTTGCTCTATTTGACGGAAGTTCGAGCGGTTACTCCGGAATACGAAGTCACCGGAGACTTTGCTCTCACGCTTGACGATCTCAAAAAGTTTCGCCAGATCGACAGCAAAACTCCAGGACATCCCGAATACCGTCTAACATCCGGAGTCGAAACCACTACGGGCCCGTTAGGCCAAGGAGTTGGAAATAGTGTAGGCATGGCAATCGCTGGGGTATGGCTCGCGGCTCGATACAATCGCCCCGGTTTTAAGATTTTTGATTACAACGTTTACGCGATATGCGGCGATGGCGACATGATGGAAGGCGTTGCGAGCGAAGCTGCCTCGCTCGCAGCTCATCTTAA
>JAOAPG010000238.1 GCA_025462785.1 Acidobacteriaceae bacterium | reverse complement strand
AAGCTTGATGGCTGAACTAGAAAAGATGCGCCGCACGGCACAGCGCATTATTCCAGGCGCTCCGCACGAAACTTTGTTAGTTATGGACGCGACCACAGGCCAAAATGGATTACAGCAAGCCCGTCTGTTTACCGATGCAGCAGGTGTAACCGGGATCGTTTTGACAAAGCTTGATGGCACAGCCAAAGGCGGAGTCGTAGTAGCCATTTCCCGCGAATTTGGAGTGCCTGTGCGCTACGTAGGAGTGGGAGAGAAGGTTGGCGATCTCCTTCGTTTCGATCCCAAGGATTTTGTGGATTCCCTGTTCGCGTAAACATGTCTGACCTCGAAACCGACGAACTATTTCTGCAGTGTGCTCTGGAAGCGGCGCACGAAAATATTGGGCTCACTTCGCCGAACCCAAACGTGGGAGCCGTTATCGTCGACGATCAAGGAGCAGTCGTCGGCGCTGGATCTCACACCTATGACGGCCTGAAGCACGCCGAGATCCTCGCCCTTGAACAAGCGGGAGAGAAGGCTCGCGGCGCGACTATCTATCTCAACCTGGAACCCTGCTCGCATCAAGGCCGCACCGGTCCTTGCGTAGACGCCATCATCGCCGCCGGACTGCGGCGTGTAGTTGCCTGCATGCAGGATCCCAATCCTGCTGTGAGCGGCAAGGGATTCGAGAAATTACGAGATGCGGGAGTTGCAGTTGCATCCGGAATCCTCGAAGAACAGGCCAAGTCGCTGAATGAAGCTTTCGCAAAATACATTCGCCATCGCACGCCGCTCGTTACACTGAAAGCCGCGATGACGCTGGATGGCAAGATCGCGCCCCCGCCGAATTCTTCCAACAAATCTTCTCCTTCTTGGATAACTGGGGACAGGGCCCGAGCCCACGTGCAGGAACTCCGTCATCAGAACGATGCCATTATGGTGGGAGTGGGGACGGTAATCGCCGATGATCCATTGCTCACCGATCGCAGCGGACGCGCTCGCCGTCGTCCTCTCTTACGAGTGATTCTCGATTCCCTGCTCCGATTACCGTTGAACTCACGAATCGTCGAAACCGCGAATGATGACGTGCTGGTTCTCTGCTCTTTGGCAGAGGAAAAAAAGAGGAAACAATTGAGACGGCGAGGTGTTCGCGTCGAGCAGATTCCACCCGCAACCACCGAAGGACGTCCGGCGCTGCCAGACATCGTCCGCTTTCTCGGCGCGCAGGAGGTCACCAGCGTGATGATCGAAGGCGGTTCCATGGTGAACTGGGCTGCGCTAGCTGCGGGAGTCGTGGATAAACTTTTTCTCTACTACGCTCCTAAAATTCTCGGCGGGACCGATTCAATTCCCTTCGCTGGGGGAGCCGGGTTCCAGAGTGTAAGAGAAGCCCCGCAGATAAAAGACTTCCGTGTGCATCATTTTGGAGAGGATTTGGCGCTGGAGGGATATCTGAAAGATCCCTATGGCGATTAAGGCTGTTGTAAAGCCCTTTGCCAAGTGGGCGGCCAGCCTCCTCCCCTGATTTACAATCCACCACATGATCCGCTCCTACAAAGGCATTGCTCCAACGATTCCCACTTCTTGCTACATCGATGACTCGGCCCAGGTTATTGGTGATGTAATCCTCGGTGAAAACGCCAGCGTATGGATGAATGCCGTAATACGCGGAGACGTACATGAAATACGTATTGGAGCGCATTCGAATGTTCAAGATTGCAGTGTGCTGCACGGGATGAAGCAGCAATACGGGGTCTACCTCGGAGAATATGTAACCGTCGGCCACGCTGTCACTTTGCACGGATGCGTGATTGAAGACCGATGCTTGATTGGGATGGGATCAATCATCCTCAACGGCGCGAGAATCGGCGCAGGATCGATCATTGCTGCTGGAACGCTAATTCCGGAGAAAACAATCGTGGAGCCTGGATCTTTATGGATGGGATCGCCGGGGAAGTTTCGCCGCAAGCTGGACGAAAAAGATCAAGAGTCCATTATGCAGTATGCAAATAACTATTTGGGCTACAAAGAATCCTACCTATCTGAACCACGTCGCTGGCTAACCCCTTCGCAATAGAACTAATAAACCGACCAGAGCTGCCATATTGACCAAAGATTCCAGCTCGGAGGAGGCCTTCCCGAATTCTGAACGTGGGAAGCCTTCGAGCAGCTGTCCGCTTCAATATTCCCTTAAACCGAAAGTAGATCGAAGGCATCCAACGAAACGACAGACTTAAACCAAGAATTTTCGCTGTATAACCAGCAGCTCTCAACGCTGGTACTATTTTCTTTAGACATCCGTCCCACGGAGGACTTGTGCTGAAAGATCTACTCTCACAGTGGCCGCTCATCCAACAAATTAAAACTGGCGCCGATGGGACCGGTGTCGAAGCGATGTCGCGCAAGACGAAGAACCTCCGCACCAAACATGATGGCGCGCAGGTGGCCACGTCGGTCTGTCCTTATTGCGGAGTAGGGTGCGGCCAGCTGGTCTTTCACAAAGACAACAAGTTGATCTCGATCGAAGGCGATCCCAACTCGCCTATTTCGCGTGGGCATCTTTGTCCGAAGGGATCGGACACCTTCGAACTGCACACCCATCCGGGCCGCCTGAAAAAGGTAAAGTACCGCCGTCCCTACGGAACAGAGTGGGAAGAGCTGGAACTCGACCAGGCGATGGACATGGTTGCGGACCGCTTGTGGGAGAGCCGGAATCGTAGCTTCAAGGAAGAGCAAGACGGACAAACCTTGATGCAGAACAAAACGGTCGCGCATCTCGGTGGAGCGACTCTCGACAACGAAGAAAATTATCTGATCCGAAAATTGTTTACCGTCGGATTGGGAATGGTTTGCATAAGCAATCAGGCCAGGATATGACATAGCTCAACCGTGCCCGGTCTGGGCACAAGCTTTGGGCGCGGTGGCGCGACTACCGCACAACAGGATCTCAGCAACGCTGACGCGATTCTCGTCATGGGATCTTCCATGGCGGAGAACCATCCCGTCGGATTTCAATGGGTGGTTGCGGCTCGGGAGCGCGGTGCTAAGGTACTTCATGTTGATCCCCGGTTCAGCCGGACTTCGGCAATGGCCGATATTTGGGTTCCTTTGCGCGCGGGCAGCGACATTGTTTTCCTCGGGGCAATGATCCGCCACGTTCTCGAAAACAACAAATACTTTCACGATTATGTAGTGAGTTACACGAATGCATCCTCCATCCTCCGAGATGATTTCAAGGACACGGAGGATCTGGATGGACTTTTCTCCGGGTGGGATGCAGAGAAGAAAAAATACGATCCGGAAAGCTGGCTCTATAAAGGCGCCCCGGTAAAGAAGACCGGCGAAGGAGTAGAGCCCGGCCACAACGATAAAAACGGTGGTCACGGAAAAGACCAGGGTGGTGAAGCCCAAGATTTTGCGCACTACGAGTACGACCCAACTCTCCAGAACCCGCGCTGTGTGTTCCAGGTTTTGAAGCGGCACTTCTCGCGGTATACACCGGAGATGGTCGAGCGTTCCTGCGGCGTTTCGAAAGACATCTTTCTCAAAGCGACTGAGGCTTTTACGAGCGCTTCCGGTCCGGATAGGACGGGTGCGATTTGTTATGCGTTGGGATGGACTCAGCACTCCAAAGGCGTACAGATCATTCGCTCAGCGGCAATCCTGCAACTTCTGCTAGGGAATATTGGGCGGCCCGGCGGCGGCATTCTCGCTTTGCGGGGACACGCCTCCATTCAAGGTTCGACGGACATTCCCACCCTATATGACATTCTGCCGGGTTACCTGCCGATGCCATTCTTCGAGAAAGATTCGAATAGTCTGCAGGGACATATTCGAAAGCATGGCTCTCGCACAGGAGTGTGGTCAAATTTTGACAAGTACATCATCAGTCTGTTGAAGGCGTACTACGGCGATGCCGCTACGAAGGAAAATGATTATGGATTCAACTGGTTGCCGCGAGTCACCGGAGACCATTCGCACTTCGGCTATTGGCTCGACATGAAAGACGGAAAGATGGATGGACTTTTCGTCATGGGTCAGAACCCTGCGGTTGGCGCTCCCAATGCTCGACTGCAACGCACGGCGCTATCAAAACTCAAATGGCTTGTGGTGCGAGATATGGTTGAAGTTGAGACGGCTTCTTTCTGGCTTGATTCACCGGAAATCAAACGGGGAGAGCTTTCGCCTGAGACTATAGGCACGGAAGTATTTTTATTCCCTGCCGCGGGAACTGCTGAAAAAGATGGCACGTTCACTAACACGCAACGCCTCCTGCAATTTCGAAATCAAGCCGTTGACCCTCCCGGAGAGGCTCGCAGCGAAACACACTTCATGTATCACCTGGGACGGCGCATCAAGCAGAAAGCGAATAATGATCCTCGCCCGCGAAATGCCGGGTTGAATGCGCTGACCTGGGATTATCCAACCGAAGGACCTTACGATGAACCCGAAGTAGAAGAA
>JAOAPG010000219.1 GCA_025462785.1 Acidobacteriaceae bacterium | reverse complement strand
AACTGCGATTCATAAGGTCCAACACCAGAGATCTTGCCAGTAAGCCCACAATGCCCCTGACTTTCTCCAAAAAACCTTCTCTCGTCGCCTACGTCACATGCGGCGATCCTGATCTCGCCACCCCTCGCGAGATAATTTTGGCTGCAATCGACGCGGGTGCTGACATGATTGAGCTCGGGGTCCCCTTCAGCGACCCGGTTGCCGACGGCGCGGTCATTCAACGCGCCAGTGAGCGCGCGCTCAAGCATGGTACAACGCTGCGAGATGTTCTGAAGCTCGCAAAAGAAGTGCGCAAACAATCTCAAGCAGGACTCATCGTTTTTTCGTATCTCAACCCAATCATGCGCATGGGCATCGAGAATTTCACTGCGGCTGCGGAAGATGCTGGCATTGACGGCGCGCTCATCACCGATCTCCCGACCGAAGAGGCTGATGGGTACGTTCAACAGATGCACAAGCGGAATCTCGCCAGCGTTTTTCTAGCCGCGCCCACCAGCACCGACGAAAGGCTAAAGCAGATCGCAAAATTCTCCACTGGATTCGTCTACGCCGTGTCGCGCACCGGCGTGACGGGCGCACGTCAGCAATTACCCGAAGACGCACAGAAACTCGTTCGCCGAATTCGTAAATACACAAGGCTTCCGGTAGCCGTAGGTTTCGGAATCTCCACTGCGCAACAGTTTGCAGCCGTCGGCGAGTTCGCCGAAGGAGCCGTGGTCGGCAGCGCAATTGTCGAAACTATTGAACGGAACGGAGGCAAAGAAGCAGAGTCTGTGGCACAATTCATAAAGCAGCTTTTGGCAGCAAGCCGTTAGTCGTTTGCCTTTCCGCATTCAGCTCTTGCTTTGAAAACTGGCTTCAAACGCGGAAAATACTTGCATTGCTATATGTATTGCTAACGACACGCGACTCACGACCAACGACTAATATCCATGGACATTTCAGGTTGGCGTAAGCAAATCGACGAAATTGACCGCAAGTTGGTGGAGTTGCTCAGCCAACGAGCGCAGGCCGCACACGAAATTGGCAAATTAAAGCGGACGGCTGGCATGCCAATTTACGAACCGGACCGCGAACAAGCTGTTTTCGCCAACGCAATGAGCGTGAACCACGGGCCGCTTCCGAATCGCGACCTGCTGCGAATCTACGAGCGAATCATGGACGTCATGCGCCAGATCCAGCAGGAAGAAATAGCTCCGCAAGAAGCAGCGCTGACGGACGGAGTGACCGAAATAGATTCCGAAGTGAATGATTGAGCTTGCGGCTGCGAACTGGAAGTCGTTCACAGGCATAGCTGAAAGCTAGGGGCTGAGGGCTAATAGCTATTTATGATCGTTGCAATGCAGGATTCGGCCACCGACCAGCAGATCCAGGATGTTGTTGAGCATCTGGTCAGGATGGGTTTCTCCGTACATCGCACTACCGGCGAGCGCCAGACTATTCTCGCCGCCGTCGGTGCGCGCACCGATTTCGATACGCGAAATCTTGAAGTGCTCTCGGGCGTCGAACGCGTCCATCGCATCAGCTCGCCCTATAAACTTGCCGGCCGCAGCTTCCGCCCTGAAGGCACCGTCATCGAATTTGCCAATGGCATCAAGGTCGGCGGCAATGATGTTGTCGTAATGGCAGGCCCGTGTTCGGTGGAATCTCGTGATCAGCTTTTTACTATTGCTGAGCAAATATCGAAAGCCGGAGCACGCGCGCTTCGCGGAGGCGCGTTCAAACCGCGCAGTTCTCCCTACTCTTTTCAAGGGATGGGCCTCGAAGGACTAAAACTATTACGCGAGGCGGGAGACCGCTTCAACCTGCTGGTGATCAGCGAAGTGATGGAAATTTCGCAGATCAGCCTTATGCTGCCCTACATTGATATTTTCCAAGTAGGCGCGCGCAACATGCAGAACTTCAATCTGCTGCGTGAACTCGGAAAAGAGAAGAAGCCGGTGCTGCTGAAGCGCGGCATCGCGGCCACAATCGAAGAGCTGCTGCTCTCGGCTGAGTACATTATGGCCGGGGGAAACTACGACGTAATTCTCTGTGAGCGCGGCATTCGCACATTCGAGACTTATACGCGCAACACGCTCGATGTCTGCGCCATCCCGGTCGTTCACAAGCTCTCGCACCTGCCGATGGCGTCAGATCCATCCCATGGCACCGGACTGCGCGACAAAGTTCCGCCCATGGCGCGTGCATCCGTTGCGGCCGGAGCGGATGTGCTCTTGATGGAAGTGCACCACGATCCGGACAAAGCATTCTCCGATGGCGCACAGTCACTCTATCCTGAGCAGTTCGCGAAATTAATGGACGAGCTCAGGATGATCGCGCCAGCGGTAGGCCGAAAAATCGCTTGAACGATTCACCACGGAGCCACTGAGGTACCGAGAAAACACCTCGATCGATGAATCAAGTGTGGTCCGAAGGGCGGGAAACAAGATTGCTTAACCTATGATTCAACCATTCGCCTTTCTCTGTGTCTCTGTGCCTCTGTGGTGAAAAATGCCTATCCGCCAGATCACCATCATCGGCACCGGACTCATCGGCGGATCGCTTGGTCTCGCGTTAAAGAAGCATGGCTTTACCGGCCGCATCATAGGCTGCGATCGCGCTCCGGTTCTTGAACGCGCACAACACAAGGGCGCTGTCGATGAAGGGCGTACGAATCCCGCCGACGCATGCCGCGGAAGTCAGGTAGTCGTTCTTGCGACTCCAGTCGGCGCGGTGATCGAACTCATCGAGCGTCTCGGCCCGGCTCTAGCGCCAAAGACTTTGCTAACGGACGTCGGCAGCACTAAATCTGAAGTCCTCAAGCGAGCAAAAACCGTCTTCAGCAAAAACGTGACCAACCGCTTTCTCGCGGGACATCCCATGGCCGGAAAAGAGCAAGCAGGCGTCGAGTTTGCCGACGCCGAGCTGTTTCAAGGAGCGGCATGGTTCCTGACACCATCTCCGGGCCAGGAGATTTTCAATGGACAATGCGGCGAATTTCTTCAGTGGGTCGAAAAGATCGGAGCGCGCATAGCCAGCATCGATGCCGGAGAGCACGATCAGCTTTGCGCCTGGATCAGCCATCTGCCGCAGATGATCTCAACCGCACTCGCCGCAGCGTTAGTAGATGAATACGGAGAAGATGCGCCCCTACTCGAAGCCGGAGGACGCGCGCTGCGCGAAATGACTCGCATCTCAGCGAGTCCATATTCGATGTGGCGAGACATTGCCATCACTAACAAGAAGCCCCTGCAAGATGCTTTGTGGAAGCTCGAACAAAGGCTGGCTCACATTCGAGAAAATCTGGACAGCAAAGAACTCGCCCTTGAATTCGATCGTGCACATCACCTAAGAAAGATCTCGTCAGAAACAAATTCACCAAAGAGGCACAGAGGCGCACGGAAAAAACGTTAGACAATGCTTCTTCAATTAAGCCGTAAGCAACGCCATGTACGTTAGCAAATCCCCTGTGTTCTCTGTGTCCCCGGTGGTCAATTTCAGTTAAAATCACTTCGCCATGAATAAAGCTGTTGCTAATGCCGACGAAGCCATCCGCGATCTCTTCGACGGCGCCACTCTCATGGTCGGCGGCTTCGGCCTCTGCGGCATTCCGGAGAACTTGATTCGCGCCCTGGTGCGCAAAGGCACAAAAAATCTAAAGACCATCAGCAACAACGTTGGTGTCGACGGCCTGGGCATGGGACTGCTACTAGCTGCTGGCCAAATTGTCTCTCACATCGGAACCTACGTCGGCGAAAACAAGTTGCTTGAGCAAATGGTTCTCGAAAAGAAAATTCATCTTGACCTCATTCCGCAAGGAACGTTTTCAGAGCGCATTCGCGCCGGAGGAGCGGGCATCCCGGCATTCTTCACGCCCACCGGTGTAGGCACAATCGTCGCCGAGAATAAAGAGACGCGCGAATTCGAAGGCCGGCCCTACGTCATGGAACATGCGCTTAAAGCGGACTTCGCCTTCGTTAAAGCGTGGAGGGGCGACAGGATGGGCAATCTTGTCTACCGCAAAACTGCGCGCAACTTTAATCCCATGATGGCTACAGCCGCCAAAATTACAATCGCGGAAGTCGAGCACCTAGTCGAAGTCGGAGAACTCGACCCCGAAATGGTCCACACGCCGAGCATTTACGTAAAAAGAATTTTCCAGGGCGAGCTGTACGAGAGAAGAATCGAGAAAAGAACAGTGAGAGCAGTCGTTGGCCGATAGTCGTTGGCTATTTCTTATTGGCACTCCTCTGCCCTGCGAACGACCAACGACGCACGACCAATGACTATCATGCCCAAACCCGCCAAAGACACCGACAAGCGCGAACGCATAATCAAGCGCATCGCCCAGGAACTGCGCGATGGATACTACGTGAATCTCGGCATCGGAATGCCCACGCTTGTCGCCAATTATGTTCCCGCCGGCATGGACGTAATCCTTCAATCCGAAAATGGAATGCTGGGCATCGGCCCCTATCCGATTGAAGGCCAGGAAGACGCAGATCTCATCAACGCCGGCAAGGAAACTATTAGCGAAATGGCGGGAACTTCCTACTTCTCCAGTGCAGACTCTTTCGCCATGATTCGCGGCGGCCACATCGATTTAAGCGTGCTCGGTGCAATGGAAGTCGATGAACAAGGCAGCATCGCCAACTGGATGATCCCCGGAAAGATGGTTAAAGGTATGGGCGGTGCTATGGATTTAGTCGCCGGCGCGCGACGAGTAATCGTGGCGATGGAACACACTACCCGCGATCTTCAGCCTAAGATTCTGAAGAAGTGCACGCTGCCATTAACCGGAGTGAAAGTGGTAAACACGGTCGTCACCGAAATGGCGGTGATTCAGGTGACAGCAGCTGGATTAGTGCTGGAAGAGATAGCGCCGGGACTAACGCCGGAGGAAATACAAAACGTTACCGAGCCCAAGCTGATCTTGAGTCCCACTCTGAAGACCATGGATAGATAATGTCATCCTGAGCGACGTGTGATCTGCGCTTTCGTGCGGATCATACTAGTCGAAGGACCCCTACTTCTGAATCTAATCTCTACTCTTCACCCTTGCTGCCTCGAACTCGTCTCCCTTTTCCCATCCCACCATTTTCGGCTGCGTTGCCGCTTCCCATCCCAGCGCAAATCCGAAACGCGCCATGACCACATCGCCCGTAAAATCCGAGTCCGCATGATACTCATCGCTCGGCTGATGATAGTGCTTCGACGTATATTCCTCCGCCTGCTGCAATCCCCAGGCTTCATCGTGGCCTTTGTATTTCATGCCTTCATTGATCGAGAACGATGGAATGCCGACACGCGCCAGGCTGAAGTGGTCCGAGCGATAATAGTGTCCAGCCTCCGGTTGCGCATCCGGACGAATCTTTAGCCGGAAATCTTTCGCCAGCGATTCCACCGTGGGATAAAACGTTGTGCGCTCCGCTCCCGACACTTCCACTTCCTGCGGCGAACCGAGGGGCGGAATGTCGTCGTAATTTAGATCCAGCGTGATCTTGCTTGGCGGAATCGACGGGTGCTTGCCCAAGAATTCCGAACCCAGCAGCCCCTGTTCCTCAGCGGTGACGGAAGCGAACAAAATCGACCGCCGAGGCTTTTGCGCGGCCTTAGCGAAAACTCTCGCAAGTTCCAACAGTATGCCGCAACCCGTGGCGTTGTCGTCTGCCCCGTTATAAATATTGTCGCCTG
>JAOAPG010000196.1 GCA_025462785.1 Acidobacteriaceae bacterium | reverse complement strand
CGGGCTCGCGGTAGTTGCGTTTCTCAGCACGCTGGCCGGCGTCGTACTGCCGACCATCTATGTGCTTTATGTCAGCTATCGCTACGGGTGGGACACGCGTACCGTCGGCTTTTCGTTAACCCTAGTGGGCGTCTGCTCCGCGCTCGCGCAAGCTGCCTTGGTGAAGCCGGCGGTCACACGCTTGGGTGAGCGGGGCGCCATGCTCGCCGGGCTGCTGTGCGGTGCCGCGGGCATGGCGATCTTCGGGACTGCGACAACCGGCGCGTTCTTCGCGCTCGGAACTCCGCTCATGGCGCTGTGGGGTCTTGCGCCCGCTGCCGCGCAGAGCATTATGACGCAACGTGTGAGTGCTTCGAAACAGGGGGAGCTGCAAGGCGCGCTCGGCAGCCTCGCCGGTGTCGCATCCCTGGTAGGCCCCCGGCTTTTTACACTGGTCTACGCGCGCTCAATCGACGGGCATGGAGCACGGAACCTGCCCGGCGCGGCATGGCTGCTCTCCACGCTCATGCTTCTCGGCGCGGCGTTAGTGATGTTGCGGCTGACTGCCGCCGCGCCTCCGGAGGCGCAGTGAAAATCAGCAGGCTAATACATTTTCTAGTGTAAGAGCTACCGATCCGTTACTTGGATTGTGAGTGGTTCAGCACCAGTCCGACTACTTTGCTGTGAGTTTCGGCTTCCTGATGCATTCCAACGCCACCATGCTTCATCGTCACGAGGATATCGGTATGGGGCATGAGCTTTTGTTGGATTGCGATTCTAGTGCCCACCGCGCCTAACCAGCTCCGATAAACGCATGGACAAATGCCTCACTTGGTTTTCTATAGGTTGGTGTGGACAGGCTAAGACGCCGTGCTTGCAATTTTTTAGAAGTTCGGGAATGAGATCAACCGACGGCGCGCGACGGTGACGTCACATAGATTAGTCCGCATGGATTAAAGACTCCGCAGTATTGAACGTACACCGGATGTGTAGATACTTCTCTGGGGCAAGTAAAGTATGGTACAGACACGAGGTGACAACGTATGGAGGAATAACGAGACTGTTGCATGTAACTCGGGGGAGAGACGTTATGACAGATCACCTGGACCAGTGGGAATGGCCCATATCCAGAATGGTTATGACCTTTTCTGTGCTAAATTGGTTGGCCTCTCGCGTCCCTGGCACCTCCAACCACAATATTAAAGTACGCTGGGGCAAGGGATCTTATGCGTCCACGAGTGCCAGAGCGTTTGATATCTCACAGACGCCGGCTTGAATACGGAGTACTATGGCGATTGGATCAATGTTCGCGACGAACTCGGGTAAGGATGCCATAGGACAGCCGATTACCCGTTAGCGCCGAAACTGGATAAGACCACGCACCGAAAATTCCGAAGGTGGCAAAGATGCGGCCTGCAACTCCGCTGAACTCCGAGATCAATCTCATCTTGGAACGCCTGCCACCGCCTAGCAGCGCTGCTGTGACTTTTAGAAAAGGGGAAACGATCTTCTCGCAAGGAGATCCAAGCGACGCGATCTTTTACCTTGAAAGCGGCCTCGTAAAGTTGACCGTGAACTCCCCGCAGGGCAGAGAGGCTGTGCTTGCGCTTTTTTCCGCACCAGCTCTTTTCGGTCACGAAGCTGTTCAGGTACCTACTCCTCTGCGCTCGACAAATGCCTTTGCCAAGTCAGAAATTCGAGCGATCCGGATCAACGGGCCACCGTTGCTTCGACTTATTTTGGAAGACGGCGCTTCGGGTAACATCTTAGTTCGTTCTTTGCTCGGGCTCATTGCACAATTGCAAGAAGATTTTGCCGACCAGTTGCTTTACCGCGGTGGACAGCGTCTAACTCGCCTCCTGGCTTCCTTGCAAGAGCTACATGGAAGCGGCTCCCCAGCTCCGCAAATCAGTCAGGAAGAATTGGGGAGCATGATCGGACTAACTAGGCAGCGGGTAAACAAGCTTTTGCGACGAATTCGCTAGACCAGGGAGAGAAGAAAGCACTGCGGCTCACATCCGCCCACCATACGCGAGCCGATCGGCAAAACGAGAGGGCATTGCGCCGGTGCTCCAACTCCCGATCCTCAGGTCAAGCCTGTAGGATCTTGCGGATCATTAGGTAGAACTTTGCACTTTTTCCTGTATTCCGGGCAGTGCTCTACAACCCGCTCTGACGTAAGTGACTCTAATCGCCCGCTCCAAGCACGCAAGTAATTTCCGGAGGGCGTTTATGAGACGGGTCTGTTTACTGGCATTTCTCCTCGGTACACTGCCGCTTTCAGCTTTCGCGGACAGTAATTTTACTTTTCAAAATAAAGGTGGCAGCCTCGTGAACACGAGCAGCGGTCTGAGTCTTCACAAGTCCAAGCTGCTATCGATGAGCGGGCTAAATGGCGGAGGGCTCATCCTTCCTGCCGCTGCAGGTGCCCTGAAAACGCTCGCGGGACTTAGTTTCAGCACTGGTGCTGAAATCAGCTCCGTTTACGATGCGGCAACTCGAATAACAACCACCATCTTTGCTGGAGGAGGCTTCTTTTCTATCAACGGATTTGGTCAATACGGAGTGCCGAAGGGCATAATTTTCAACGGAACCTTTGCCGGTCCCGTGACGGTTGAAACCATTGCCCGCACTCGAACGTCACCCAGCGAACTGCTTTTGATTGGTAACGTTATCGGCACCATAAACGGGGTCACGTTCAAGGGGATGACGACAGAGCTGCAAATAGGCGGCGGTATGATCAACGGAACCACTAGCCTTATCAGCGCTGTCCCGGAGCCAAGCACGTTGGCATTGATAGGAACTGGATTGTTGGCGATGTCCGGCGTGATTCGACGCAAATTCATTCATGGCTAGCACCATCCCAATAACCTAATTTGGTTGGCAACCCTGCCTTCGGACAGGGTTGCTAGTTTCTGAGCTGTGAATCAGAGTACCGGTAATTCGCTTTGATCCCGCGCTCTCATCACAACTTTCGCGGTTGTGATTGCTTGGCCTACATGCCGTTGCGTGTGATCCGCAATATGTACGAGAAGGCCTCCAGCTGTTGTCGACAAATGCTTTTTTCCAACTGATCTCCGCTCGTCTAGTTCACTGGGCCGAAAGTTTCGAATGCGCGCCTCCGCGTTTTCGAGTGAGGCTGTAAACTCCGCGAAGAGTTCCATTTTCCCTCTTGCCTCTTGCTCGGTCTTCAATCCGAGAAATTGCGCCTCATTCAGCGAATCTCCCTCCGCATAGGTAAGCAAACGATCAACACTTCGCGCCATGTGCGAGATGTGAAACGCTACAGAAGGAAGTTCGGCAGGACGCGCGTTCAATTCCCTATCACTCAAACTGCCGCACCAGGCCTCTACATCTTCTCTGGCTAACTGCAACGCGTGTAGAACTGCCCTCAGCAATGGGGAGACTTCCGTAAGAGTTCCGCGCAACCAGGGCTCGGGCAGATTGCTCTCGCTCATCCGATTTTTCTCCTCGTTCCTCGGAAAAACTCTTACCGTGGAGCAGTAGACGGCGAAAATGTGGCTGGGTTAATTTTGCCTACTACGCAGTGGCGGGCACGCGTGACCGAAGCGGCAGAAAACACTCCCGGATCTCCTGAATGGGCGAAGTAACAATTGGCGTCTTGTACTCGGGATGATGAAATTCCAGATGCATGCCGCGACCGAGAAAGCGCATCTTCAGCATGGAGCCTCCCCATGTCGATCCCGCGATGGCAACCAAAACGGGTTCAGGGCAATACTCGGGGTGCCCGGAGATCAACGCGTGGCTGTTTCCGAGGAAAACTATCTTGTAACAATGATGCCGGGTGTGCACCCGCAGCTCTGTTTCCGGAGCCAAGTCTTTTAAAAACACTCCACCCTCGATCTCCGATTGCACGATGCAGCAATTAACGTCATCGCCAAAGTTGGGATGGGGGCTGAACATGAACTCCAAAAGCTCCGAGTTTACTGCTTCTAGTCAAGCATATCCCGATAGCCGCGCGGAGTACAGAGGAGAGGCAAGAACCGCGGGATCCTTGCCGCTGGTCGAGCGTTAAGCGGCTAAGCTAAGTCCCGCGAGGGGAACAGCGCTGATGTTACTCAAAATAGAGCTCAGGCTGAAATCACGTGGGCTGGTATTCGGGCTGGAAGTGGAGGAATCTGCGGAATTTTGATTGCTCCCCCTGCACTGTGATGATGGTGCTGATGAACCTGCGGTGTCGAGAGCGAAGCTTGCAAGTCTTGTTGTAAGGACGCATAGGCCTGCTGGGCTCCGGAAATATTCCCGGATTTGAGATCCGATCCCAGAGTGTTCAATTCCTGATTGATTTTGAGGGTGGCACTTGGCGGTAAAACAGGACCGCTTGAACTGTTCACAGGCAAAGCGCTTGGGCTTGAATTTGAATTTGATGCGAGTTGCGCAACATCCTGCTGTGCAGCTGTCAGATTACCCGACTGCAGATCCTGCGCGAGCTTTTGGAATTGAGCTCTGCTTTGCTGCAATAAGGCCTGCAGAAGAGTAGCTTGCGTTTGAGTATTGGAAGAGATCGCGGCAATGGACATTTCAGCCTCCTACTTTCTGATGATCGCAAGCCACGCGCCGAACGCTCGGAGATTTGACTCCACATCTAAGTTGCTGATTCCGTACTGCTGACATTGCGCAGAGGAATCTGGCGAAACGGAGGACGGCAAGAGCTGCCTCACCGCGGAATCTAATGCGAATAGTCTGCCTAGTTTTGGTGCTTACTGTGTGATTTGCTGCCTCAAGACCTCTGGACCCGACGGCGCTGAAGCATTGGGGTTAGTTTCGCCGGTAACAGAAATCTGAAACGACTTGTAAGGAGTGACGGTTTTAAACTCGCCCTCTAATTTATCGTTCACTTTTAACTGTCCTTGATTCTCCGGATCTCCGCCCGGCTTCTGGATCCACACCACATAAGTAGTTTGTGGCGGACTCAGGTTCTCTGGTTTCGCGAGATGCTTCACTTTTAAATCAATAGTGGTGTTCCCATTCTTGTCTTTGTCCACCTCAATCTCGCCAGTTGCAGCCGGAACGATTGTCGAAGGGTTCAGTTTGTATTTGTGCGAGGCGGAAGCAATGGTCAAACTCGCAACAACGAGAATGACGACTCCTGATATTTTGTAGACGGTAGATCGCATTGTTTTGGCTTTGATGCCTGCTGCTGAGTACGCGTCTATTGCCTATATGCGTTGCTGTATACACCTCTTATCACCACCCCAACCCTTGCAGACAGTTTGCATCCAAGCTCTTCGTATATGGGACATATCCCCGAAATCGAGGAGCACTATGGATACTAGATTTGTTAGAAACGCTGCATTGACCGCTGCTATAGCAGGGTTCATTTCATTGGGAGCAGCAGCTCAGTCCGGCATGGGATCGGACCAGAGTTCCACCTCGTCGGCCAGCGCTGGCCAGAGTGGCTCGTCGCAGCTAAGCCCGTCCGATAAGACTTTCATCAAGAAAGCGGCCGAAGGCGGAATGGCGGAAGTGGAACTCGGAAAGCTTGCGGCGGAGAAGGGTTCAAGCGAAGAGGTAAAGAAGTTTGGCCAACGCATGGTCGAAGACCACAGCAAAGCCAACGATCAGCTTAAGCAAGTGGCCAGCAGCAAAGGTGTGGAGGTGCCGGCTGATCTAAACGCAAAAGACAAGGCCACTAAAGCACGGCTTTCAAAGCTTTCCGGCGAACAATTCGACAAGGCTTACATGAGTGACATGGTTAAGGATCATCAGCAGGATGTGGCTGAGTTCCGCAAAGAGAGTAAGATGGCCAAGGATCCAGAGGTGAAGAGCTTCGCATCACAGACTCTGCCGGTTATCGAAGAT
>JAOAPG010000189.1 GCA_025462785.1 Acidobacteriaceae bacterium | reverse complement strand
TGATAAAAGCTTCCGCATCTTCAGGATTGGCGTCGGCTATAATTTTGTATTGGGTGAGGGCCGCTTCGGTCTGGCCATCGAACATCAAGTTCTGGGCAAGTCCGCGAATTGCATCGAGATTATCGCGGTCAAGAGCCACCGCTTTTCGGTAAGCGTCGATAGCCTTTGAATAGTCCTTTTGCTGCTCATAAGTGGCGCCGAGCGCGGAATAAAGCTTTGCGGATCGGGCGGCATCAGGAACGGAACTCAAAGTCTGGGCAGCTCGTGTGCTGTCCCCTTCCTGGTTATAGAGAAGCGCAAGCGTGGTGATCGCTTCTTCTGAATCAGGCTGCAGCTTTACCGCTAATTTGTATTCCGCTTCTGCCTTCTGCAGGTCATTGTTCAGCGCGTACAAGCGGCCCAGAAGTAAATGATCATCCGTGCTATCTGGCTCAAGCTTGACGATCTGTTGATATTGTTCGATCGCCAGCTTCAGAATGTTATCGGTGCCGTTACCCGCCTGCATGTCCCCCATCGAGCGGAGGTAAATGCGACCCAACAACTTGTGCGCCTCGAGGTCATTGGGATTTCCCTTTAGAATGTCTTGCGCCTGAAGCACTGCATCGCGGATTCGACCAGTTCTGAAATAGAGCTCTGCCAAGCCAGCAGTGAGGTATTCCGACGTGGGATCAGCGTCAATTGCTAAGCGATATTCCGAAATCGCTTTACTGGCCAGTTCGGCGCGATTCGACACGCCAAACTGATCCTCGTACATGTGGGCGAGAGTGTAATGGTAGTAAGCGGCAGCGCGGTCAGTCTTATGGACCGGTGACTGAGTGGCGGGCTTTGAATCGGCCGGAGCTGCAGCTTGAGCGAAACCGGTTGCGGCCACAAATACCAAGGAAAAAGAGCGCAAGATTGTTTTCATTAAAAACCTTTGGGGTCCCCAAACCATAGCGATTGGATGCCGAACCGCTGCGGTCGGGTGCTTGGATATTGTAAACCTTGGTCAAGCAAACCCACAGGAAAGGCAACGGGGACGCCGAAAAGCAATGCTCCGAAGTACAGGAACCATGGAATGCCAGATCCGAGTACAGGGTCTCTTACCTCTTTACGCAGCGGATTCGCTAGAAGAATGAAGGGGTTCCCAATGGGCCACCATACATCCATCGGGAAAGACTCTGGCCCTATATGCAATAGAAACGCGACGACCGTCTTTCGAGAGAAGTGCGAATGTGCCCTCCATGCCGCCCCTGAGTCACGTATTGATTGAAAGTCTCGGGGACGGTTTCTCGAATTTCCGGAGCGCTGATTTCATCAATAGATTTGCGTAGCAATTCCTGTCGCGAGTAACCCAGCAGTTTGCAGACGCCATCTGTGACAGCAACATAGCGGCGCTTCGTGTTGACACATGCAACGTAGTCGCCTGACATCTCGGGATGAGAACGCGATTGGTTACGATCTTTCGCGGCCGGATGTAATCTCTTCCCGCAGCACGCGCAAGTTCTGCAGAGCGTCACAAATCGCTCGCCGCTCTTCGGAACCTCCTGGGCTCGTTTGACAAGGTCTGGAGTCTTTCCGCGATTGCGATATCAGCGGCTTCTAAGTATCTGGCAAGTTGCACGTGGTCAATTCGAGCAGCGCCGCTTGGTAGAGCTCCACCCATTGCAACAGCTCGCTTTTCTGTGACACTGGACCTCGGATACTCAGCTGGTAAGTTCGGGCAGATTTATCTTACCAAAGCCATGTGCATGGCCAAAGGACCATCTTCGGATTAATGCCGGAAGTGCCGGATGCCCGTGAAGATCATTGCTAGTCCAAGTCGATTGGCGGCATCGATGACTTCCTGGTCGCGAACCGATCCGCCGGGCTGGATGATCGCAGTGGCCCCGACTTTCGCGATTTCCTCGATACCATCCGGAAAAGGAAAGAATGCGTCGGAGGCTGCAACCGTTCCCTTGAGCGGGAGGACGGCTTTCATCGCGCCGATTTTGCAAGAATCTACTCGACTCATCTGGCCAGCCCCGACTCCCACTGTCTGTCCATCACGCGCATAGAGAATTGCATTGGACTTTACGTGTTTGGCAACATTCCAGGCGAATAGAAGCGCGCGTTTTTCTTCCGGCGTCGGCTCACGTTCCGTGACTACCTTCAGATCGCCTCCTTCGAGCTTTCGTACGTCGGCATCTTGCACGAGGAGCCCGCCCGAAACATTTTTCAATACCCATTTCTCCGGACTCGGCGCGATCTCCACGAGACGCAGGTTCTTCTTTGCTGCGAACTTGGCTTTCGCAGCTTCATCGAAAGACGGCGCGGCAATCACTTCGAGGAAGAGCTTAGCCATTTCTTCCGCTGTATCTCCGTCGATCGGACGGTTGACGCCGATCACGCCTCCGAACGCCGAAACTGGATCGCACTCCAGCGCTTTTTTATAAGCTTCAACCAGCGTCTTGGCAGTAGCAGCGCCGCATGGATTCGTGTGCTTGATTATGGCGCATACTGGTTCCGTAAACTCTTGCGCTAAATCCCAGGCCGCTTGCAAATCGACAATGTTGTTATAAGAAAGCTCTTTACCCTGAAGCTGTCGGGCATTCGCCACGCCCCTGCCGGAGCCGTCCGAATACATAGCAGCCTTCTGGTGGGGGTTTTCACCGTAGCGTAAATCCATGATCTTGTTGAACGAGAGTCGCAATGTTTGAGGAAATGCGTCTCGCTGCTTCGCCTCGACCTGATGATTGTCAGTGATTTGTTCGAGAGTGGATGCGATCGCGGAATCGTAGGCCGCAGTAGTGGCGAACGCCTTTTGCGCCAAGCGCCACTTTGTTGCCGAGGAAAGTGATCCGTCGGATCGGCTCATCTCGTCCGCGATCGCGTTGTAATCCGCCGGCGAAGTTACGATCGCAACATCCTGAAAATTTTTAGCGGCAGACCGGATCATCGATGGGCCGCCGATGTCGATGTTTTCAATTAATTCTTCGAAGTGCACGCCCGGCTTAGCAGCGGTCTTCTCGAATGCATAGAGATTGACCACAACCATATCCACGGGCTCAATACCGTGTTCTGCAACAGCCGCCCGGTGGCCAGCATTGTCCCGGCGGTGGAGAATGCCTCCGTGGACTTTAGGGTGCAGCGTTTTCACTCGGCCGTCGAGCATCTCGGGAAAGCCGGTCAGATCAGAGATGTCTTTGACGCGAATACCGGCATCGCGGAGCAGCTTAGCCGTGCCTCCCGTAGAGATGAGTTCCACGTTCATGCTGGCGAGCTTTTGGGCGAATTCCACCAGCCCGGCTTTGTCGGTAACGCTGAGAATCGCGCGTTGAATCTTAGATTGTGGTTGGGACAATTCAGCCTCGTAATCGAAGGTCAACTAACTGAAAATTCTATCAGGAGAAGTTGTTGGGGGACGATGATCGGACTGGTGGGAAATCTTCGGACAGCCGGGCGCGGCTGTCCTTCTGCAAATTTGGATCTGATTAGACTTTGGCTCGGGCTTTTAATCGAACATGCCCTTCTTGCATTTCGACCGTATACTCCACGGATTCGCATCCGTATTGCTTTCGTATTTGATCGGTTTTCTTTTGCACGAAAGAAGTGAAGCTGTCCATATTGCCTGATACGGACTCTCCAGCTTTCCTCTTTGCTTCGGTTAACGCCAGGAAGAGTTTTTCCACTTTGTCGCGCTCAGCGCGAGCGTCCGAACACTGAACCCTAAGTGGTTCGGGTTCTGGATCAGAGGATGGAGCTCTGGCCGAAGGAGAGGAGACCTTCGCCGCAACCGCAGCAACAGCAGCGTGCGAAATTCCGTAAACTTTGTGTTCCCGCTCGTGCTCGGTTGGCCTGACTCCCTGGACAGAGAGAATCGCGTCTTGAGGGCGACGGTATCCCTCTTCACGAATACGGGCTTTCTTCCGCCACAGGTCGCTATAGACAGCGTAACGCTGTGCCATTTCGTTGTAGCGGAACCGCTGGGAGAAGCTCATCCGGCCACCGTCGCTGAATTTGCGTAGAAGACTGAGCACCTTCCATTCAATATCAGTGGGCGGCTTCTTTGTCGGATTGCTGAAGTAAACTTCGTACTCGATTTTCAGCCGTCTCAGTTGAGATTCCAACTGTGTTAGTTCTTCGTCGATCGTCACTCGAGAAATCTCCTGCTGACAGTGTAGAAGTTCCGAGGTAACGAGAGGAGGTACCCGCTGGTCACAAGAGGGATGGAACGAAAGTCACTTACTTGGAGGTTGACGCCATCTTCTTGACCATCGCTAGAACCAGTTTGCGGTCGCTGTCGTTCAGGCTTACTGAATAACGGCGGATCTGGCTTAGAAAACGAATTTCGTCGTCCGACAATTGCGGCAGGCCCTTTGTACCATTCGTATGGCCGGAGTCATTAAAAAATTGCGATAGAGCAATCTCCATAGCTCCTGCAATTTTTGAAAGGGTATCGAGCGAGGGAATGGTGTGGCCATTTTCCACACGAGACAGGTAGCACCGCAAAAGCCCAGTACGTTTCTCAATGTCGCCTTGCGACATGCCCTTTTGCAGACGGTAGTTTCTGATTGTTTCCCCGATGTTCATAGAAAAAACGGCCAACTGAGACCCCCGACGATGGACTGCATAGTAACCAGAGCAGTACCGTCTGGCAAGAGAAAATTCATTGCTCGTGAATTGTTGATGTTATACGCGCCGTAGAAGGCCTTAAGCTGATACAGGCCAGTCTCAGCCGAGGCTTTCCAAAAGCTACGATTCAGTTCTTTTACTTCTTCAGAGTGGTAGCAAGGAAGTTAACGGTGCGCTTCCACGCATCGTCGGCATCCTGCGCTCGATACCCCCCCTTGTTGTTGGGATTTTCGAAAGCGTGCCCCGCATCAGGATAAATTTTTACGTCTACCGTTTTGCCCATTTGCTTGAGTGTCTGTGCAAACTTGTTCACATCGGCGGGAGGAATGCCCTGATCTTGACCACCGAAATTTCCTAGAATAGCCGCATTGATCTTCTTGAGTGACTCTGGATCGGTCGCGAGGTGACCATAATTGATCACATCGGCAGTCAACGCAGGTTCTTGGAGAGCAACATCGAGTGAGTACCCACCACCCATGCACCATCCGATTGCTGCAGTGCGATCTTTTCGCACATTCGGTTGTGACTTGAGAAATTCAAATGCAGCGTGCAGGTCCCGTTTAGCTCGATCTTCGGGAACGCCGCGCATGATTTCATGGGCGAGTTCCGGTGTCGTCGCAACTTTTCCCCGATATAGGTCAACGGCCAGAGTGGCGTAGCCCTGGTCGGTCAGTTTGGACGCCTGTTCTTTAACCCAGTCGTTGAGTCCCCACCATTCGTGGATCACGAGGATGCCGGGAAATGGCCCCTTGCCCTCGGGCGTGTACAGGATGCCGTGAACCGTTTCGTCGCCGCTCTTGTAAGAAACCTCTTTCGAGGTCGCTGCTGAGGAGAAGATCGCAAACGTTACAACGAAAAAAAGAACGAAAGCCGAGGTCACCAATTTCATATAGTTCCTTTCCAATCCCGTTACTTTAAAGCTCCAGTTCCAGGTACATCGCGCCCTCAATCGGATTTTCGCTATACAGGGCAATCTCACGAAAGCCTAAGGTGAAATATAGTCCGACCGCAGCTTTCATCGTCGGTTCAAGCGTGTCCAGACGCACACGCTTATACCCAATCGCTCGAGCCTCGCTAATGACGTGCTCGGCGAGCGACCGTCCGAGGCGCTTGCCGCGAAACTGAGGACGAACATAGAGTCGCTTTATCTCGCATATTTCCTCATCTAGCTGGTGAAGAGCCACGCATCCAGCTACTTCGCCATGAATTTCTGCCAGCAGCAAACGTCCATTTGGCGATGCATAAACTCCTGGAAGGCTAGCGAGCTCCTGGTCAAAGCTTTGAAAACATAAGCTGAAGCCGAGCGAGTTGGCGTACTCGAGAAAAAGATCGCGTAGGGAGGCGATGTCCGCGGAAGATTCGGCTGATCTAATCACAAATTCCGGGATCGTCCGAGTTACCCCATTAACAGGCCCCCATTGACATTCAACACATGGCCTGTGATGTAGGAGGCTTCCTCAGAGGAGAGGAATGCCACTGCGCTGGCTACATCTTCTGGAGTGCCATTCCGGCCAAGGGGAATGTTCTTCAGCGCAGACTCCTTCAATTCGCTGGGAAGATTCGACGTCATTGCGGTTTCAATAAGACCGGGAGCAACTGCGTTGCAAGTTATGCTGCGTGATCCGACCTCGCGCGCGATGGCCATGGTTAATCCAATAAGGCCAGCCTTCGAGGAAGCGTAGTTCGCCTGTCCCGCCTGTCCGGTCTGCCCGAATACGGACGTGATGTTAATAATGCGTCCCCAGCGTTGTTTCAACATGGAGGAGATCACCTGCTGAATGCACAAATAGGCAGAAGTCAAATTTGTATTCAGGACGGTATCCCAGTCGGCCCGCTTCATCCGCATGACCAGTTGGTCGCGAGTAACTCCGGCATTGTTCACCAGGATGTCGATCTTGCCGAGCTGCCCAATGGCAGACTTGAACGCGGTCTTGATCTGTTCCTCGTTAGAAACATCGAGGGGAAACACTGCCGCGTTTCCGGCCGCAGTACGAATCTGCTGAGCGACTTCCTCAAGTTTTTCCTGGCTTCGTGCCGCAAGTGCCACAGTTGCTCCTGATTGAGCCAGCTTGATGGCGCAAGCACGCCCAATGCCTTGCGATGCCCCCGTGACAAATGCCACGCGGCCTGAAAGCGTCATTCGTTTTAGTCCTTCCTATATTCGCCTTAGTGAAGGCTGTGGAGAGGCTGATTATAACCGCACGGGTGAGATAACAGCAGCCTGCTCCGTAGGAACGACGTCCCGAAATAAATAGCGTAAGAGGGGTGGAGCGATGAGTGTGGTGACACCGGTCATAAAAACTACAATTGCGTACGTCGGCTGCGCAATAATTTTCGATTGCAATCCGACGAGAGCGACAATAAGAGCAACCTCGCCTCTCGGCATCATACCTACGCCGACGCGCAGCACCGTGCTCCAACCTTCATTCAGAAGTGGCAGCCCGCAGCCAATCACCTTGGAGATAATAGCTAAGAGCGAGATGACAATTGCAGCCACCAGCACATCTTTGGTGAAAAGTCTGGCGTCCAGTCGGGAGCCAATCGCGAAAAAGAAGAAAGGCGAGAGGAATTCAGTGATGCCGGACACCCTAGGCGTTAAATTCCATTGTGGAGCATAGTCGGCAAACACCATTCCGGCGAAAAATGCGCCGATGATAGCCGCCATTCCGATTTTGGCTGCGAGCCAGGACAGCAATAGACAAATCGCTAGCGCAACGATTAAGGATGCATTTTGAGTGGAAAGCTGTTCTACACGAGGCTCGATGTGGCGCACGATTCGAGGAGCGACGAACATCATGAATAAAGCGAAGCCGGTTGCCTCACCGATCAGAATGCCAAGGTGCAGCCAGTGCAGTCCGCCTCCGCTTGATAGGCCAGCAACGACTGCGAGTAGAAGCATTCCGAGGATGTCATCGAATACTGCCGCACCAAGAATAATTCTCGCCGGGCGGGCGGAGAGCACGTGTAAATCCGCGAGAATGCGGGCAGTAATGCCGACGCTTGTTGCGACCATCGCGGCGCCGACGAAAACAGCTTCATTCGTGGCGTCGCCACGCAGCTTCATATAGGCAAAGCCGAGGATAAACGGAACTACGATGCCAGCGACCGCTACTTGTACAGCCTTGCCGCCGATGTCGATCAATTCGCGCGGGCTGGTCTCGAGCCCAGCACTGAACAAAACAAAAATGGCTCCGAGCTCCGCGACGGAATAAATTGTGCTGCTGGGCTGGATCCAATTGAGGGCATAGGGACCCAGCGCAATACCAGCAAGTATTTCGCCGAGCACGGAAGGCAAGCTCAACCGCTCGAAAATTTCCCCAATCACTTTTGCAGAGACGAAAATAACCAGCAGTTCGAGCAGCAGCTCTTCTGTACCGTGGGGCATTCAACGGAAGAATAGGGCAAGGCAAAGAAGCCCGCAACAAAACTCGCAAGTTTCTGGAAGTTGTGTTCGCCTCTTCAACGAGCTTAGAAAAGTTGTCCACTACAAAGAATTAGATTGACAATAGCGTCAATAGAGCCCAATATCTTGTGGCAAGATCGTGTTCAGTACAAGTACTGGGTGCGATTGCAGGTTTCGGCTCAGTTGCAACTCTAGATTTTTAAATTCAAGGGAGGAAACAACATGGCTACAAAGAAAAAGGCAGCAAAAAAGAAAAAGCACTAACTTTCGCGCATCCGCGAAATCAAGCAGTAAGGCCTCTCGAAAGAAGCACCTTTCGAGGGGTTTTTTGCTCTATGGCGCTGGCGTTCTGGAAGAAGTAAGATTGTGCAGAATCGGTTGGTGCCTCGAACGTTGAAGTGCAGGATGCGCCTTGGGGTTTATGCTTCCTGCACTGGACACGGGTTTTAAGGCCAGCCGTGAGATTCAGGTTGGTGAAAAAGAGTGCCCTCTCGAACAATGAGTCCTCGTGGCAAATCCGCAGCGAAGTCTTCAAGCGCCAGTGACGTGGTCGTTCCCGATAAACTTTATTTTCGGATCGGTGAAGTTTCCACACTTTGCACATTGCCTGCTTACGT
>JAOAPG010000158.1 GCA_025462785.1 Acidobacteriaceae bacterium | reverse complement strand
CAACAAATCGGCCTTCGGGTGTGGAGAAAAACAGTCCTTCCTGGATGTTGTCGAACAGCTCGCGATACCGTCGTTCTGCTTCCCGGCGATCGGTTATGTCCTTCAATACATGGATGGTCTGCAAGACCTCACTGCTGGCCCCATGCACCTGGGATGTGGAGACCAGAAAACTGCGTTCCAGTGCGGGGTGAACGTATTCGTCCTCGCCCTGACCTGCATTCCTGCAATAAGGGCAGGGACCGGCTGGCGCATCATTGTTCATTGCCAGCAGGGCGCACATATTGAGTCCGATGAGCTCACTGGGTTGCACTCCGATGAACTCTGCCAACGAGCGGTTCACCCGCAGCACCTTACCCGAGCCGTCGTGAGCCACGATAAAGTCGGTAATGGCGTCAAAGATTTCAATCCAATGCCGGTTCGCCTGATCCATGCGGGCGAAGAAGCGGGCATTCTCAATGGCTACGGAAGCGTGTCCAGCAATGGCTTGCAGAAGTTGTTGATCATCTGCAGCCAAAGGTTCGCACCTTCCAGCAAGGCATAGTACACCGACAAGCTCTCCTGATCCGCCCAGCAAGCGCACCAGAATGCAGTCGCTCCAACCTAATCTTTCCGCCAAATTCGGACCAAACAATTCCAAGGCTGTTGCAGAAACCAACGCATCCGAGGAATGGGCCAACGCTTCGCCGACTGCATGATCAAAGCGGCGCGATAAAGAGCGGTCGGGACTCTCAGTATCTGGCTTGATCTTTAATACGACCGTCTCAGGGCTGCCGTCCTGTTGGATCGTCAAGGCGCCGGCAGTTGCACCCAGCATCTCCATCGCCCGCTTTACGAATTTTTCTGCAAATTCCGGGAGTCTGAGAGTGGAGTTCAGCTCCAGCGCGAGTGTCATTAACGATTCAGCACGTCGCCGATGCTGCTCGGACCGGTGCAAATTGCGAGTCACCTCATGCGCGATCGCCACATGCGCGGCTAACGCGCTGGCACGTCGAATGTCTTCCTGGGAGATGGGAGCCTCATCGCGCCGGTCGAGAACTCCAAACATTCCCAACACTTCGCCGTCGGTGCTTAGAAGCGGTACTGCTAAGAGTTGTTTGACACTGAACTTAGCAATTAGGTCTAAATTGGCGCCGGGAGCTTTAGCGGGATCATCAGTGGAAAAAACCTCCTTATTGATGAGGGCTTTACTTGCGGTTCCATCGGGGAAGGTACAGTCAATTGGAGAACTCTTTCCTTCGCTGTATTTCCAACGAAGACGAAACGATTGCCCCTCCAACAAACCCACGAAAGCGCGTTCAAATCCTAGGAAATCGCTGGCACGCAGAACAAATTTCTGCATAAACGTATCGAGTTGCTCAAAGGATCCCAACTCGGATGAGATATTCAAGATTTGCTGCAATTCATGTGCTTGCTCCCGTGCAGTCACGTACAACTCAGCATTGGCGATGGCAACTGCACCGAAACTAGCAACCGCCGACACTAGTGATTTTTCCTCAGGGGTAAACGCGCCTTCCGGACGTGGATAGATGAGAACGCTGCCTTCGGTTTGCGATGTCCGGAATGGAGCCGCAATCAGCATTCCTGGCTGAATCAGATCGCCAAGCGAATGAGTAGCCGGATCTATAGACACGGTTATCGCGTCACCGGCGCTGAGTGACCGTTGCGCCAGGTCAGAAGCAAAATGGATACCTTTCCGGTCATAACGGGAGCGCACGGAGAGAGCCAAGTCAGGAGATTCCGTTGCCACTCCACTAAGCTGGAATGACTCTCCTGCACGCAGCAGAATACACACCAGGGGGCTACGCAGCAGAACTCGCAACCGATCTGCCAGCCTCTCGACGACAGACGAGGAGTCAGGCACAGCGTGAAGCGTTTGCGCTACCCCCGCCAAAATCTCAGCCCGACGATGTTCCTCGCGGGACCTATCGCTCCAACGCGTGGCTTCCAGCAGACTGCCCAGCTGCCCGGCTAAGATTGTGGCTTTCGCGGCGAGGTCGTCATTAAAAAAATTGGCGTCCGTCTCGTGCAAAAAAACTCCTGCGCCGATTACTTCTTTGGCAACGACGAGCGGAGCAGCCATTAGGGATTTCGCGGAAAATTTCGCAGCCATGGGATATTGCTCCGAATCCACATGGTTCGCAAAAACAGTTTTACGGCTGCGTACCGCTTCATTGGCCACTGCGTTTTCCGATCCTTCCAAACGATGACCGCGAAATTCGTCCGCCATACGACCGTCGGCTTCCATGCCTGTAAGTTCGCCGGCGGAAGTCAGCTCCCAATAGTAGGTACCGTCCACTTGAAAAAACTCACGAGTAGCCTGACAAAATAAGCGGATCAGAGCTGAGGCCGAAATTCCTTGTGCCGCAGCAGCGGAAAATTGCAGCAGCACTCTTTGGAAAGCATCTTCCGAGTGCGGACCTGACGAGGCAAGCAGCGTCGCATCTCCATTCTGCTCGGTCAGAAGTCCACCCTCCTTACAGGCGGTTCAATTCACAAGTATCTGAATCTACAGGAGATTAGCTTTAAATCTCAATTTGAGTCAAGTGTAATAAGAAGTACATGTCAAGCGTGAAAACATGCGAGGTGACGGGCAGTGCTGTATCAGGCTGAGACGCTTCGGAGTTCTGAGATCCTATTAAAACCAGTCGGGGGTGACGTTCGTAACCTTGCGGAACCTTCCTAAGTCGTTTCAACTTAACGACATCACAGAAGTAACTGCAATTATTTGAAAATCCTAAAGGTGGCATCGGCATTGCATTTAGGAATGTCGCGTTTCCAAGGAGGAGATGTGTCCCTACGGTTGATACGCCTGTGGACAGCAAGCGTGCTGTCCGGGCTTTTGGCATTTTCTTTAGGAATGGTTGCTTTTCAAGCTCTCCCCGCATTCGGCCAGGAAGAACTGAATCGCAAAGTGAAGTCCAAAGTTGCACCTACATACCCTGAGATCGCACGCCGCATGAGCATTGCCGGCACGGTGAAGTTGGCCGTGGTCGTTGCGCCCAATGGTTCGATCAAAGACGCAAAAATAGTTGGAGGACATCCGGTTTTGGTTAACGCCGCGATGGACGCCATTAAAAAGTGGAAGTTTGAACCGGCTGCAGAAGAAACCGCCGGAACAGTTGAATTCAAGTTCAGCCCGAAAGACTGAGGAGTTTTTGAAAACGAAACAAATTCGATAAACAGAAAGAACGTTGTACTTGGAGGAACGGCAATGACAATCGGCAGGAAACTTTATAGGAACTTCGGATTCATCCTTCTGATGGTCGTAGTGCTGTTTCTCGTGAACCTCGTCGCTATGTATCGTGAACGCTCGGCGAAAGCGGCTGCATCGCAAGCCTTGGAGATGGCCGAGAACACTAACAAGATCCGCTTCCAGATGATGCAAAACCGGCTCTACTTGGGCAACTACCTGCTCAGCGGAGATAGTCGGGAAGTAGACCACATGAATGAGGGGATTCGGCTTCTAGCGGACGAATTGCAGGTGAGCGAAAAACAAAGCAGTTCCGATCAACAGCGAATCGCGCTGGAACAGGTACAAAAAAATGAACAGTCCTGGGCCAGCGAATTCGCGTCTCCACTTTTGGAAAAAAGAAAAGAAGTAGATGCCGGGAACGCTACCGTTGCGGACCTGCAAATTTTTTATTTGCAGAAGGACGCATCTTCCTGGGTGAAGGGTTCCACTGAGTACCTGGATGTCGCAGACCTTGAGAACAAAAAAGTTTTGGATGAAAGGCGCAAGTCGGACGAAACCACTGGAACTGCCACGATCGTAATCGCGTCGCTCAGCACACTGGCGGCACTGATACTTGGCGTATTTATCGCGTACCGTACGGCGAGTTCCATCACTGAACCTCTCGGAAATCTAATGAAGGTCGCCCAGCGCATCGGAAATGCCGGCGATCTCGATCATGAAATCGATATCAAGCGTGATGACGAAATTGGAGAGCTGGCCCGTACTTTCGCCAGCATGGTTACCTATCTGCGCGAAATGGCCGCGGTTTCCGAAGCCATTGCTGGTGGCAACCTGAGCGTTGAAGTTGAGCCGCGTTCGAAAAGTGACACTTTGGGCAACGCTTTCAGCCGCATGGTCGAGGGTCTCAGGAGCTTAGTACGTAACGTCCGCGATGCCTCATCCCAGGTAGCCAGCGCTTCTGGTCAGGTAGCCGGAGCATCGGACGAGTCGGCCAAGATCAGCCTGCAGACTTCGTCAGCTATTGATGAGGTCACCAGCACGATGCATGAGATGAGCGTGAACGTGCAAAACATGGTGAAGAGCACGCAGGTGCAGGCCTCTAGTGTTAGCGAGACCTCCGCATCCATTGACCAGATGGTCGCTTCCATTCAGCGCGTTGCTGATACCGCAAAAGTGCTTCTCGATATTTCTAACCGCTCCCGTGAAGAAGTCCATAGCGGCATCACCACGATGGACAAAGCCACCGAAGGATTGAACAAGATAAATTCCACCATTCGCTCGTCCGGCGAAATCATCGACGTACTCGGTCAGCGCGCAGACGATATTGGCAAGATCATCGAGGTTATCGATGACCTCGCAGAACAAACCAACCTGCTTGCCCTGAACGCCGCAATTGAAGCGGCTCGGGCTGGGGAACATGGGTTAGGGTTCGCCGTAGTCGCGGATGAAGTTCGAAAGCTAGCCGAGAAATCAGCGCAGTCCACCAAGGAAATCTCCGAGCTGATCCAAAGCATTCAGAAGGAAGCTCGCAAAGCCGTCACCAACATGGAGCAGAGCACGGAAATTGTGAACGAAGGGTTAGGCCTTGGTGAGGAATTGAACGGCGCCCTTCGGAAAATCTCCAATGTGGTCACGGAAGTTTACAAGTTTGCACAGGAGATCGGCGCCGCCACCAACGAGCAATCGCATGGTTCTTCGCAGATCGCCCGCTCCACCACGCGCCTAAACGAGATCACCCACGAAATCAACTCTGCGGTAGAAGAGCAGGCATCCGGTGCGCACGCGGTGGTGAAGGCTATGGAGCGCATGCGTGAACTCGTCCAGCAGACCACTTCGGGTTCGACGGAGCTGGCGGCATCGGCAGAACAGATGTCGAAGATGTCACGCGATCTGTTGGAGTCTATGGACAGCTTCGCTCTTGAACAATTGGAACGAGCGATGTCCTCTCGCGAATCGAAATTTACCAGCCGGGGGAGTGCACGGCAAGCAGCAGCCGGCAGCCGAAGCTGAGATCGAGATCCTGTGAATAACCGCGACCTGCATATCGTCGGCTTTCAAGTGGGACC
>JAOAPG010000134.1 GCA_025462785.1 Acidobacteriaceae bacterium | reverse complement strand
GGAAAAGGATGCGACGGATCCACCGTTACCGGAGTCAGCAGAAGATCCAACTCCTTCTCGCAATAGTCATCCACGAAGGCGCGTGCTTTGGCATCGAGTTCGTTAATTCCCAAAACTCGGATTCCGCTCTGGGCCAAGGCGGGCAGCAGCTTGTTATTCCAACAGTGATATTGGTCTTCGACGAAATCATGTGTGATCCGTGAGACCGCATCTCGTTCTTCGAGCATCGTCAGACCATCGGCGGCGGCTTCCGTGTTGCCGTCTTCAATCTGCTGCACTAACGAGGCTACGCGGACTTCAAAAAACTCATCCAGATTGCTAGCAGTAATCGACAGAAACTTTAAGCGCTCGAGCAAAGGATTGCTTTCATCCTGAGCTTCCTCAAGGACACGGCGGTTGAAGGCCAGCCACGAAACTTCGCGGTTGATGAAATTAGCCGGATTGTCGAGCGAGACTCGAGCCATGGATTGAGAGGGATAGCCTATCTTAAGAATGTGAATGTTGGAACAACGTAACCATCATTTCGTGGGTAAAGAGGAATCCGGGGCTGCAGATTGGGCCTTTGCAGGAACATGCTTTACCAGTTGCAGCTGTAACTCGCGACCCTCAGGGCGTTCAAGAAACATGTAGTGCTTCTCGAGTCTAACTTTGATATCCGCTCCCGCCTTCCATTCTTCCGGTAAGGTATCGACAGCGTGGCGTGGGGCATACTCACCGACGTACACCACCTTTTTTATTTGTACAGAAATCTCATAATAAGGATCATCTTGCGTAACCGGGGTGTCGACCTGGTAGTACAAAACCCGGGTATGGGTCTTCTGCTGAATGTCTACGACCTTCCCGGTTGATAGGAATTCTCGGCCGCGCTTAACACGCCAGACAGAACCATCAGGCAGAGTAGCGGGTGCCATAGCCTCGTCGCGGCATTAGACGGACGTATGTGTTTCATCTGAATATCCAGTATAAAGCAGCGGAATTCGGAAGGTGAGTTTCCCAATAAAACAAGCGCCGGGTTAACCGGCGCTCAGTACTTCTTTAACTTGTCTTGGCTTTAATGTACCTGCTTAAGAGCTTCCTTTACTTTAACCACCACCGCATCAGGAAGTGGCGCGTAAGTAAGATCCGCGGTCATTTTCTGTCCATCAGCTAGCATCCAATTCGAAAAGTCATTGAGGATCTTCCCTTTGGCAGCATCCTTGGACTGAGTTGGAATCAGCAACCAAGTGAAGCTGGAAATTGGATAAGCGTCCTTGCCAGGTGCATTGGTAATAGAAACGCGGAAGTCGGCAGGCATCTTAGGAGCGGAAGCTGCTGCTGCCGTGACGCTTTCAAGGCTGGCCTTCACGAAATTTTTCGAGGAGTTCTCTACGACTCCGTAGGGAATCTTGTTCTGCACGGCGTAGATCAATTCGATATAGCCGATTGCGCCTTGCATCTGGCGAACCATACCCGCAACGCCTTCATTTCCTTTGCCGCCCAACCCAACTGGCCATTTAACAGAAGTGCCTTTGCTGGGTCCACTTTGCCAGTCAGGGCTCACCTTCGAGAGATAGTCAGTAAAAATGAAGGTGGTACCGCTGCCGTCGGAGCGGTGTACAACGACGATGGGCTGATTAGGAAAGTTAACTCCGGGATTCGCACTTACGATCGCGGGATCATTCCAGGACGTGATCTTGCCAAGGAAGATTCCCGCCAGAACCTGCGGAGTGAATTTCACTTCTCCAGTAACGCCCGGAACGTTATACGCGGGAACCACTGCGCCGAGAACGGTTGGAATATGCAGGATCTTGGTCTTCGCCTGAGAAAGCTGCTCATCTGTCATCGGACCATCGCTGGCGCCAAAGTCGACTGTGCCTGCAAGAACCTGGCGAATGCCGCCGCCGCTGCCAATCGACTGATAATTGATCTCGACGTCCGGGTGTAGCTTGTGATATTCGCTGAACCACTTGGAATACATGGGGTACGGAAATGTGGCGCCTGCTCCATTTAAAGTAGTCTGTCCGAAAGCGGGCAGGGCCAGAGCGAGACACAAAAATGCTAAGCGACGAATCACGAGCTCCTCCTTATTGTTGGTCAACTTGGTTTTACGTTGCAAATATTACAGGAAGGTTACAAAACGATAAATTTCTGATGAATGGGACGGCGGCACGCATATAAAACAATGGGACGTACAAAGTTTTTTTCTCCACCCATTTCATTAGCGTCTTGTGTCTAGGCGGGCGATTTCTTTGGCGAAGAGCGGATTGCTTGGAAACTCATCCCGCAGCGAAGCCAAGATTTCTCGTGCACGGGGCCGATCTTTTTCGCGAACGTAGGCAATAGCCAAAAGAATGCGCGCGAAAGGTGCAAGGTAGCGTCCATGGTCGGCGGTGAGTTGCAGTTCCGAGATTCCAGCCTTCTTATCCCCAGAAACACCTCCAAGTCGGACGAGCCAGCGCACCGGCGCGGACATGCTTCCAATGATGTACTTACTAAATCCAGTGGCAACGTGGGCGTCGTAACATTTCGGGTCGACCGCTAGCAACTGGTCGGCCCATCCGGTTGCAACTTTCGTGAAATGCAATGAAGTCAGATTGCTCTTCTCAATTAATGCGGCGTAGTCGGCTTGCAAACCTGAAGAAAGAGTCAGAGCGAAGAGCGCATCGGGATCTTTTGGATTTTTTGCGAGCTTCGCATGGGCGCGGCTTTCAGAAAGCTGAATAGCCGCATTAAACCGTTCGCGCACCGCCGGATCCGCATTCTGTTTCTTACGATTTTCAAATGATTTGTCGTCGTCGTAAAACTGCGCTTCGAGAACGCCCAATCGGTTGAATTCAGAAAACAACAATCCTGCAGCATCGCAAGCTGGTGCTAACGGATCGTCCGGATGTCCACCTTCATATGCAAGGAACACTTGGTGGGCGCGGTTGAAATCAAGGCTATAAAGAAGATGAAAACCTTCGTCGAGAGGACCGGTTGACAGGGGTCGCGCATCCGCCGTTGCTAGCTGCGCGGTGAGAAATACAACGCCCAATAGAGCAAAGAAGAGGAATCGCGGAACTCGGAGCTTAGCCGGGGTATTTATCCCGCCAGCGTTTTTGTTAGCCATCAGCATATCTTTTAAGTTGGATGCAGTTCTCAGAATACTCGCAAGTCCAGTGGTCAAAAGATTGTAAAGACTGGTCCACTCGCAAGTTCATTCCGGGACACTCTACCCCAAGGTTTGACCCCCCGGTCCCCCTGTGTTAGCCTTTAAAGTTTGCTCCTCGCCTTTCCCCTCTCTCAATGGCGAAGGCACGGAAATGAGATCCCATGGCTTTGAAGTTTCGCGGAGTTGACTTTATCGAATTCGACACCCTGCTCAACGACGACGAGCGGCTGGTGCGGGATACGTCGCGCAAATTCATCGAAGACAACTTGATCCCTATTATAGAAGAGTGCAATCGCGCGGGCCGCTTTCCTCGCGAGTTAGTAAAGCCCATGGCGGACTTGGGCTTCTTTGGAGCGAGCCTAACGGGTTACGGTTGCGCGGGAATGTCGACCGTGGAGTACGGTCTGGTCACACAGGAGTTGGAGCGCGGCGACTCGGGTGTGCGTTCGTTTGTCAGTGTGCAGTCTGCCTTGGTCATGTATCCAATTTATGCGTTTGGGAGTGACGAACAAAAAGATCTGTGGCTCCCTGCGATGCAGCAGGGTGAAAAGCTTGGTTGCTTCGGGCTTACGGAGCCTGATTTCGGATCGAATCCCGGAGGCATGCGCACCCGTGCCCGGAAGGTCGGCAATGAATATGTCCTGAACGGCGAAAAGATGTGGATCACCTCCGGCTCAATCGCCGACGTCGCCGTGATCTGGGCAAAGGTTGAGAACGAAGATAACAATATCCGCGGATTCCTAGTGGAGGCCAATCGTCCCGGATTTCGAGCCTTCGATATCCATGGAAAATGGTCGCTGCGAGCTTCCGTGACTTCCGGATTATCGATGCAGGATGTACACATCCCCGAGTCGAATCTGTTGCCAAAAAGTGGCGGCCTCAAGTCTCCGCTGATGTGCTTGAATCAAGCGCGCTACGGCATTGCGTGGGGAGCGATTGGCGCTGCGATGTCTTGCTATGATTGCGCTCTGCAGTATTCGCAACTCCGCAAGCAATTTCACAATGAGCCAATCGCCTCGCGCCAGCTTGTCCAGGAAAAGTTAGCGTGGATGATCTCCGAAATCACGAAGGCGCAGCTGCTCGTGCTACAGGTGGGCCGATTGAAGGATCAGGATAAAGTTCAGCATCAACATATCTCGATGGCGAAGCGAAATAATGTTTGGATGGCGCTGGAGTGTGCCCGTCTATCCCGGGACATTCTGGGCGCGAATGGAATAGCAGACGAGTATCCGATCATGCGTCACATGATGAACCTCGAGTCGGTGAAGACCTACGAGGGCACCCACGATATTCACACGCTGATCATTGGAAACAGTGTGACGGGCATCGACGCGTTCTAAGAGCAAGTCCTTTGGTTTCGACCCAAAACTGCTATCCTTTGACATCTTCGCATTGCAAACTACAGTTGAGTTCGCACAAGAAGAGTTGGCGAGGTATGTATTGCAGGTTATTAGTACCCAAACCCCACGATTTACTCGATTGCGCTTTGGTGGTTAGCCATCGTGGTTGTTGTGTTAGCTGGCTTCTCTTCGTCAGCTTTCATGGCTGACTTGAAGCCGCGAATCCCACCCCGATTCCTTTGCCCAACTCTGGAAGTTTCTTAGGGCCGAACACCAGCAGTGCCAATTCCGAAAATTACCAGCAGATGCGTGGGTTGAAACAGTCCTTCAAACATCCAGGCTCCTTAGATCACCTAAAAACAATTTAAAACGTGTTAATAAAAATGCAGGCGCGGTAACCGGTTTCCCTGTACAGCGCCTGCCGAGCAGCAGGAGAGATTCGAACAATCAAAAGCTACGTCGTACCGAATCAGCCTCGATCGCCAACCGTTCCTAAAAGCTATGGTTGCCATGTGGAATGGAAATCCGTTTCTCTTGCCATGCCATCTAGAACTCCGAGTCTCACTGCACCACAATCTGGCCCGTCATCTTCGGATGGACCGAACAGTAGTACGAATAAGTTCCTGCCTTGGTAAACGTGTATGAGAACTTTTCATCCGTATCCCTAACCTTGGACTTGAACACACCGTCTGTGCTGACTACGGTGTGAGGGATATCATCACGGTTCGTCCAGGTTACTGTCGCTCCAACTGGGACCGTGACTGTCTGTGGCCCAAAACTGAAGTTATCAATTTTCACCTCCGTGTTTGCCGCTGACGGCTGGCTATTCGCGTTCACCTTCGGTGATCCCGCTAACAGCAGCAGCACCGCCACAATTACCGGTACTGCCAAACTTGCAAACCACACATTGTTCTTCCTCATTGTTCTGTTTCCTTTCTGCATTTTAATTTTCTTGCTTGATCTTCTTTGTTCAACTGGAGCTTGGCGATCAGTTAAGGTCAACTACGACTAAGGCCGCCTGCATCTCCTGAAGCAGAAGACCCCGACATACCCAGTGGCAAATCGACGACTGCGAGACT
>JAOAPG010000119.1 GCA_025462785.1 Acidobacteriaceae bacterium | reverse complement strand
GCGAAGTTCTTCCGGATCGCCGCTCACCCTTGAGCCTCCGTTTCGCGGAACCAACTGGTAACGCAATGCCTCCGATTGAAGATGATGGCCGACGCGGGCCCCTTCGACGCACTCGCGAACCAATTCTCCAAAGTCCAGCGGAGCCCGGCGGCTCGCCCGTTTCACCCCGGCTTGTCCTGCCTTTAATACCTGCTCAACCGTGCGCAATAGACGCTCCGTGTCGTCCAGCATCAGGCCATAAAATTCCATGCGCTTGGCTTCATCTACATCGCGGCGTTGCAGAGTCTGCAGATACAAACGGATCGAAGCAATAGGAGTCTTGAGCTCGTGTGTGACCGCATTGATGAAGCTGTCATGCTGCTCGTTACGCCGAATCTCGCGTATGAGAAAGCTGGTATTAACAATCAGTCCAGCGGCGATCCCCCCGAAAAAAATAATTCCGAGGACGACTTTCACGTCCTGCCGCCAATTCAGGATGATCCATCCGAATCCAACGGCGACTGCCAGTGCAGCGAGAATCACCCCCACGGAGAGGAATGTATAAATCGCGGTGCGCCGGCTGGTAATCCGCATGGAAATTATTCTAGCGCAGTGGGATTCTATAGCTGAACCAGGATACGGATAGCCGCTCACTTGGCTGAATCGCCAAGGACTTACCGCCCAGCACCGTCCAAGCTGTTCATGCTCCGAGATACTTTCCGGTCCGATACCTTATCGAACACGCGCCAAGTATTTTCACCTTCATTTCGTAATGTCCAAATTTCCGGTACATCACGCCGCAGCGCATTGAGGGCAGCGGGAGCGCGTATGAGAAGCGATATTGTGTGCCCCAAATTGTGTCCCACGGTGATCCTCAATTCGGTGAGAATCCGTCGCACAACTGCAACGTTCAGCAACTAATGAGTGAAGATTGACGGAGCACTATCAGGCGCGTGTTTCTTTTGAAATCCATTTACGAAGGCGGGAGGCGCCTTGCCATGTCGTTTGCCAAGCATCCATTCGATCCTGTTTTGAAGATCGGACTTGTCCAGTTCACCCAGGACTCTAGCAATGAGATTGCCGTCCGCGTCAAAGAATGCTGTAGCAGGGATCGCCTCGCCTAGATCAAGTCGTTGCATCTGATCAGTAGTCGCACCCACCAATAACGGAAACGCGATTTTGTTCTTCTCGGCAAACGGTTTAATTTGCGGCTGAGTCTTTTCATCGTCAACGGAAGCTCCTAGTATGACTACGCCCTTGTTTTCATACTTCTTTTGCATCTCTGCGAGCAGTGGCATCTCGTGGCGGCACGGAACGCACCATGTCGCCCAGAAATTAAGAACCACGATCTTGCCCTGGTATTTGCTGATTTCTTGAGTGTTCCCCTGCGTATCCAGCAGGGAGACTGGCGCAGCATCCAGTCCACCGAATCCTTGCGTTCCAACCAGTAAACAGAACGCCACTGCGGCCGTTGTTGTGATTTTCATTTCCGTTCTCCGCAAAACTCCTTAGCTAAAAAGAGCGCGAGCATCCCACCAAAATCAAATAGTCGGCAAAAGCAGCATCTCCGGCTGTACCCTGCATTTGGTCGGGAACGCTACGCTTGCGATTACGTTGCACCGCGACCGGTATGTTTAGCGACCAGATGTTTTTCCCTCGCTCATATTGCACGCCCGGCTCGACCGATAAGGCGTATCCTGGCCGCCGAAAACCCAGACTGCCCCCTATCAGATCGCGCACCTTGACGCCCTCGTACCGCACGCCGAACTTTGCCGCCATTCCTCGTATCTTTGGAACCGGATAGGCAATGCCGCCATCCGCCAGGTATTGATCTGGGATCGACATGGCCGAGGTAAGCGCATTCGGTTTGAAATTCACTCCCGCCAGCGATTTGTTGGGAATCCCGTTCAGTTCTTGTGGCGTAATCAGGTAAGCTCCGGAAGTGTAGAGCACGGCGCGCTTCACTCCCTGATAAGCCTCAGTACCAAGTGAAATGCCCCATCCTCCGGCACCAAGTTGAATCGACTGATCAACAAAAACGCGTTGCGGGCCCTTCACCGTTTGCACAGTATCGCGGATATCGTCGTTGCCAGTCGGAAACACCGTTCCTAACGAAAACGCTATGTTGTGCCCTTTTTCCGCCGGAGGCCGATGTACCCAGAACTCCGCAGACACAGCGACATCGCCAATACCGTTGGCATGGTTACCTGGTCAGGAGCATTGGGGATATGCAACAAGGTTTGGAAGAGCTGATGATCGTAAGTGCGCGTGGCGTTCATGATGGGCAAGCTTGCCGTCAGGCTCCAACGCGGATTGATCTTGTAGGTGACCGACACATCAAACAGATTGATGTAGTTCACCACCTGCGTGTGTTGCGCTTCACGCTGCGTCTGCTCCGTCGTGCCAACGAAATGGCGGAATGAATGTTGATAGCGATAGCCCGTAGAGATGGACCAATGGCGTGCCGAGAGAGGACTCTCCTCGTCGGACACTTTCGCCTTCTCGGACTCAGGATCAGATGTACTGCACAACGCGCCAATCACGGGCGCGCTAGATCTCGCAGCCACTCAACCCTGTCCCGCCGCCCGCAACGGACTCATCATGACTACCATTGCGAACGACAGGGCACCGCATAGCCGCAACCGATTCATTGGCCTGTCCTCCAGGTCGCCGATGATGGTAGGGCTAAGTAGTCGCACTCACAATAATGTCTTTGTACTAATTAGGAGTGCGAGAATCTCTTCAGATATCAGCGCAATGCCGGTCCGCTGGTCGACTCCCCACCTGACAATCGAGAACGGTTGCTTCTTTTACGAGCCCGCTCACACAAGGGTTCTTACGCAGGTCCAATGTAGACAAACGGCACCAGCAACCTTTGTACGAAAGGCGGCGTCGTATAACGCAAGACATTCGCTTTCCATTACGAAATTCATTCCTGGGTACGGAGTTTCATGGCAACAGATCAGAACCGCCGAGATGTTCTGCGCAAGGCCGCGGTGTTTGCAGCGACCGTTGCTACAGCCTATGTGCCTGGCAATTTGCTTGTTCTTCCAGCACTAGCACAAGGTGAAAAGAAAGAACCGGAGGTCACCGCAACGGAAGATCTGATGCGCGAACATGGGGTGATCCGGCGTGCGCTGCTGGTCTATTTTGAAGCCGTTCCCAAGCTTCGTCATGACCCTTCCCGTGTTGATCCGTCAGCCCTACGGCAAACTGCTCAGCTGTTTCGCACGTTCGGCGAGGACTACCACGAAAGAATGTTGGAAGAGCAGCACATTTTTCCCATGATTCGGAAGCAAGGTACTGAACTGCAACACTATGCCGATGTTCTGATTGCCCAGCACAACCGAGGACGCGAGATTACCGACTACGTCCTCGCGGTGACGAACGGTTCGAAGATAGGCGCCACTCACGCCGAACCTCTCGCAAAGGTCTTTGAAAGTTTCGTCCTCATGTACGAGAACCATGCGGCAAGAGAGGACACGATTGTCTTTCCCGCGTGGAAGAAGAATTTCTCGGACAAGCAGCTCGACGAGATCTCCGATCA
>JAOAPG010000115.1 GCA_025462785.1 Acidobacteriaceae bacterium | reverse complement strand
TTTCGCGCGACGAGTACGACCGCTTAATCCATTCGACGGATTCGATCATCCACTGCGCTGCGTCTCTCAATCGCAAGTCGGAGAAGAGCTGTTTAAATGTGAACCTGCGAGGCACGCTTGAGGTTCTGCAACTCGGCATGCGGGTGCATCATTATCATGGGCTGCGGCGTTTTAGCCATGTGAGTACGGTGGCGGTTGCTGGAACGCGGCAGAATGAAATTGTCAGGGAAGAAAACGCAATTGATTGGACCCGTTCGGATTACGATCCCTACGCGCGGACTAAAAAATTCTGCGAGCATATGATCCGCGAGCTTCTACCCGAGGTTCCGCTGACAATTTTTCGTCCGAGTATTGTGCTTGGAGATAGCAGGCGAGCTGAGACAACGCAGTTCGATATGGTGAAGGCTTTTGTATTTCTCGCTGGACTGCCTGTGCTGCCATTTCGTCCCACGGACAAAATCGACATCGTAAATGTGGACTTTGTGGCGGACGCGATTGCGACGCTACATCAGAAGGCCAATCCGCTGTATGACACGTATCATCTTTCCTCTGGAACGGGGTCTCAAACCTTTCGTGAGCTGACGCGGGCGCTTGCGGAAGTGCAACAGAAGCGTAGCCCTATTTTCATGCCGGTGCTGGAAAAACCATTTGCCGGAACCGTGAGTGCTTTAGCGAATCGCAAGGGATCGGTTGCCCACGGGGCAGCCCTGCTGAAAGCGTTCATGCCATATCTGGTATGGAATACGGTTTTCGACAACACACGAGTGACTTCGGAACTGAAGCGAAAACCTGTGCCGTTTTCACAATACAGCTATCCTCTGCTTAAGTTCAGCCGAGATACGAACTTTGTTTATCCCTACCAGGACTGGCCGGTGAAGGTGGGAGGATCCGCCGCATGATGGACTTCATCCTCGAAGCGTGGGTGAGCAGCGCCATCGAACGCTCCAAGGCCGGATGGATGCTAGGCAAAGGGAACGCGTGGCAGCCCGGCGAAAAGCTGAAGCTTTTATTCGCTGGATACAACGGCACGCGCAACATGGGTTCAGATGTTCGAGTCGATGAAATGTTGCGGCAGTTGCGGCATATTCTGGGAGCGGAAAGAGTCGATTTCAGTGTGATGTCGCAGAACTTTAAGTTCTCTGACGGATATTTCGAAGGCACTACGCAGGTTCATCTGCCGGATATCTTCCCGCCTTTTCTTTCCGACGAAGTTCCCAAGCACCACGGGGTTGTTGCGTGCGAAGGCTCAATGTTTAAGAGCAAATTTGCGAATGCTCTGACCACGATGATGATCGGTTCCCTGGGAATCGCGGCGGCGCAGAACAAGATTTCTATTGGCTATGGCGGAGAAGCGGGCCACATGGATCCTCCTATTCGGAAGATGTGCGCCCGCTATTGCCGCAACTCACTGGTGATCACACGTAACGAGGAATCGCGGACAGTTTTGCGCGAGCTTGGTGTTCCGACTGAGTTGGGCACGGACACAGCTTGGACGTTTGAGCCTCATCCGGCAGAATACGGCGAACAAGCTTTGCGGCGAGTTGGTTGGGATGGAAATACGCCGGTGCTGGTGGTGTGTCCGATCAATCCTTTTGAGTGGCCGGTCAAAGCCGCACTGGGAAAGTTTGCTTTGCGCGGTCTGACCGGTGCTTACAAAGACAGCCATTATCGGTCCGTATATTTTCATAACTCCGGTCCGGCAGCCGATCGCGCTTATGAGCATTATCTGACTTCAATTGGAAACGCGGTAGATGCGTTTCGCAGGAAACGCAATGTCTTTGTGATAATGGTTGCGACGGAACGCTTGGATGCACGTCCGGCACGGCGCATTTCAGAGCGGCTCGGCGGGGTTCCTGTGCTGACTTCGGACGAGTATGACATCTACCAGTTGGTCAGCATTCTGCGTTCGTGCCATATGATGGCCTCTTCGCGATATCACGGGATCGTTACATCCATGCCGGGGCTGGTGCCATCGGCTGGGATTACGATGGATGAACGTATCCGCAACCTCATGCACGAGCGTGGGCATGAGGATCTGCTGATGAATGTGGATGATCCTGATCTGGAAACACGACTGCTCTTTGCTCTTGAAAAATTGGCGAGGGAAGGTGAACACATTGCCGCTGGCATTGGTCACACGGTCGTGCGGAACCTGAAGGTGATGGCGCGAATGGGCATCTACTTCGAAGAAGAGGTCCAACGGAGGTATCCCGACTTTCCTACTCGCAAGGGCGAATGGAGCTGGGAAGATTATTTGCCCCCAATGAACGCCGGGCTGCATGGTTTGATCGAGAGCTATAGCTAGTCGTTTCCTCCATAAAGAAACTACCGACATGAGTTTTTTGCAAGATATTTTCACGCGGCTGGAGTCGGCTCGGGGCACCGTGCTCTTGCAGGAACTGCGCGATGGACAAAATGCATCCGTGACTGGTCGCGAGTTACTGGACTTGATTGCACAAGCGCGGCAGTTTCTGGCGGGGCGCGGCCTGAAAAAGGGCGACC
>JAOAPG010000024.1 GCA_025462785.1 Acidobacteriaceae bacterium | reverse complement strand
CCACCCTCCAATGATCTGTAAGATCAAATAGGGATAGGCGAATGCGGAGAAAACAAGCCCGACCTGGGCATTTGTAAGGTGAAGATCCTTTTTGAAGACGGAAGCGGCCGTGCTCACGTTCACGCGGTCGATGTATGTGATCGCGTACATCACACAGAGGAGAATCAGCACAGTGTTCGTCGAAGAGAGTCTTCGAGAACGAGTCGCAACGCATTGAGGTGCAGTGGTCATTGTCGAATCCCTTTCTGACAAAACTCGCTTCCTGCGCTCATTGCTGGACGTCACTTGCCCAGCATCACTGGTTCAGCCTTTGTCTTTGTTTCGAGCAGGCTTTGCAGGGCGGCGGTAACGCCACCTTTCCTGTGGGGAACACCCGCCACGGCAAGGCCCATCTCGATGCCACTTAGCGTTCCGGCAAGCATGAGGTCATTAAAGCTGCCGAGATGCCCGATTCGAAATACTTTGCCGGTGAGTTTGGACAGTCCGGCACCGATCGACATATCAAAATTCTCAAGGATGACATTTCGCAGCCGGTCGGCGTCGTGACCTTCCGGCATGAAAGCCACTGTTACCGAGTTCGAATACTCGCCAGGGTTTTCACAGACGATTTCCAATCCCCAGTTGCGTACCGCCACACGCGCCGCTTCCGCGTGACGTGCATGCCTGCGAAACACGTTTGGCAAACCTTCTTCGTGCAACATCAAGAGTGCTTCCCGCAAACCGTAGAGCAGATTCGTAGCCGGGGTGTAAGGAAAGAAACCCGTTTGGTTGTACTTCAACATCTCTTGCCAGTCCCAGTAGGAGCGCGGCAGTTTGGCCTGCTTGTTTGCGGAAAGGGCCTTTTCAGAAATTGCATTGAAGCTCAGCCCTGGCGGAAGCATGAGGCCCTTTTGCGACCCCCCAATCGTGACATCAACTTCCCATTCCTCATGGCGATAGTCGGTGCTTGCGAGGGAAGAGATCGTATCCACCATCAGCAGGGCAGGATGATGGACGTTATTCATGGCGCGGCGAACTTCAGAAATTTGGCTGGTCACCCCAGTAGAAGTTTCGTTGTGCACCACCATGACTGCTTTGAAGGTATGCTGCCGGTCCGACCCGAGGCGTGCCTCTACTTCTGAAGCAACAGCCCCGCCGCGCCAGTTCCCCGGAACATACTCGACCTTCAGGTCGAATCTTTCCGCAACCTGGCGCCAAAGCAGAGAGAAGTGGCCGGTCTCGAACATCAGCACACGGTCGCCCGAAGAAAGCGTGTTAACTATGGCCGACTCCCAGGCGCCGCTACCCGAGGCGGGATAGATAATTACCGACCCGGTTGTCTGGAAAATGGGACGAATATTTTCCAGAACGTCCATGCCCAATTTCGCAAACTCTGGGCCCCGGTGGTCAAGGACAGGACTGTCGATGGCGCGAAGCACTCGATCCGGAACATTCGTTGGCCCCGGGATTTGGAGGAAATGTCGACCGGTATGAATCATAAGGGTTGGAAGACTTTGATGCGATCCGTTCAACAATGTCAAGCGCGCCAACGATTCACGTTGGCAACGGCGATCCGGCGTTTGTTCTCCGACTAGGAGCTAATCCCACGCAGGTAGGGGACGCCACACGACTGGGTGATAGGAAGCCGGACCCCGAACATAAGCTCCAGCTTCCCCCCTCGACGGATCTGCGAACTTACCAGCAAACAGCGTCACGGAACTTTATAGACCCGAATCTCAGCATTGGCATTGTCATGCTGCGGCACTGCCAGAAAGTACCGACTCAATTCAGGCACGAACCTCCCGTTTCTGGTCCCAGGCCCCGAAAGCAGCTGCCCGGCCGACTCGTAGTGGTCAGGATCAACCTGTCGATACAGGTCAACCGATCCAGAGCCCGCACCACATGCCGCAAATAACAGCTTGCTGTGCGGATCGAAATGAAGGTCATCAATATCTTCTGCAATTTTCAAGGCCTGCAGTTCTTTGCCTGTCTGAGTATCAAACACCACGATGTGCCCGCTCCGGCAGCCCACAAATAAACGATGGTTCGCCTCGTCGTAGGCCATGGAAACGTTCTTTTTTCCCATCGTTACCGGCCAAGTCTCCACAATTGCACGCTTGTCGCGATCAATCACCTCAATTTGATTCTTCGCACGGTTGTTGAGGTAGAGTCTTGAACTTGCCCCCTCGAGCGACATGACCTCCAGAGTATCGCCATCAACCTTGATGTCTGTGAGTTTCTCTCCAGCGGTCGAATCCACGACACTCAGAGTGGAATACGTCATTTTTACGTCCTTGCCGCCGCTGACAACGTAAAGAAGTTTTGTGGAAGGGTCAATGCTCATTGCGTCTGCGTCGAGTTGGACCGGAACGCTTTTGATAATTTTATAGCTTTTACCATCAATGACCCTTACCACGCCGGCTTCACCGTCGGTGACGTAAATGCGATCAAGATCTTCGCGATAAGCTACGGCATGCGGTTTTTCAATACCGTGAACGGTCCGAAGTATTTTCCCGTTCCGGTAGTCAAGAACGAGGAGAGCGTGATAGTCCTCAGGAGTGGCGAAGAGGCGATGATTTTTCACATCGATTCCGAAGTGGTCGAACCTCCCTTTGATGTCCGCCGGCAGCTTGAAAGTTTGCTCCAACGTCACTGGCGCTTCCTTAGCATGCGCCGCACCTATGGTGAAAAAAACTAGAATCAGGACAAAAGCCATTCGGGACTTGTTCATTTTCTCTCCTGGGGAATTTTTTGTTAGTCTTTCTACCTACCAGATAATTTTCACAGCCAACTGAATTTCCCGCGCTGTAGTTGTCGTCCTTGACAGCAAACCTGGTGCGCCAATGGCCCCTGTCGGATCAAAGATATCTGTGTTGTCCGGGGTAGTCGGAGGCGCGAAGTTGGCGTGATTGAGAATGTTGAAAACCTCCGCACGGAACTGGACATTGAAGGTTTCCGAGATCTTCGGGCTGTAGTTGTTCTTGAACACCGAAAAATCCATGTTGATTAAGCCTGGGCCGTTGAGGATATTGCGTCCGGCGTTGCCACGCAGGTTAAAGCACGGATAAGCAGGCAGGTAGGAGAGTTGTGGATTGTCAAGAGCTGGGTTTGCAGGATGGTTGATAACGATCTGGTTTCCATTGTTGTCTAGCAAGCTGTTCGGCATTGGGTTACAGTACTGGCTCCAAAACGCAGGGGTCGGCGCGGTGGGAATACTGAAGCACTGGGTTTTAATGTAGTTGTTCGGATTTCCGGCGTTTATCACGTTCTTACATCCGGGGCCACCAAGACGGTTGGGGAAAGCCCAATCGTCATTGCTGCCTGAGTTCGACGGATCGCCGCCTGTACCCCAGGTCCCGCTAAATGGGACGCCATCGTTGGCCGTGAGGATGAGTCCGAGCTGCCATCCATCCGTCGCCCATTTGGCAGGTCCCGAGAACGATTTGACAGAAGGGACCTCCCAGGTGCCGTTAAGGACGAGGGTGCGTCCGATATTGAAATCAGACAATCCCCGGTTTGACCGGACGTCATAAAAAGGCAAGCTGGAGATCGAGTTCCCGAACGCGTCACCTGCCATGCTTGCCGAACTCGTGTCGATGCTTTTGGCCCAAGTGAACACACCCTGCACCTGGAACCCGTGGTTCATGCGTTTCGCCAATTGCATTTCGAGCGCGTTGAAATACGAGTGTCCCCGGTACCACAATCCGCGAATTGAGCCGAAGTTATCGTTGTTAACACCTAGAGGGCTCCCATCCGCAGGGTTGAAGGGGAAAACATATCCCGCGGAAGTTCTGGTCGGCACCTCCATTCTGGCGTCATCCACGCGAAATGGCTGATGTATACCGCGCGAACCTACATAGGCCACCATTCCCGTCAAATTGGGGGTTATCTGTTGCTGGAGGTTGAGGTTCCACTGCATGACATAGTTGCGTTTTGGGTTAGGCTCGATATAGGTGGCCCGCAATTTGTTCGAGGGCAGTTGGACGGTGTGATTCTGCAGATCGTAAAAGTCTCCTGGGTTAACATTAGTCGCGGTGTACTGGAAAAACGGGGCTGCCAGGGTCGTCAGCAGTGTGAATTGGTAAGGGAGCGGCAGAACGTCAAACATGCCGATTCCGCCGCGTAAGGCAGTTTTGCCGTTCCCGAATGCATCCCAGGCAAAACCGATGCGCGGTTCGAAATTCTTCAGTGTGGGGTTATTGAAAAAGGGGTTGCCGAGATGTGGTACCGCATCGCTGAGGTTCGGCAAGTTTGATAGTTTATTCCGGCTCTCCGTCAGCAAAGTATTCATCTCGTAACGCAAGCCCAGGTTCAGTGTCAGGGTAGGCTTCCACCGCCAATCATCCTGTACGTACACGCCAAAGAGAGTCGTACGGAGGTTGCGCGGCGTCAGAGTGCTGGCAATACCGCCTTGAAACTTGTGGGGAATGTTTTGCAGAAAGTTGCTTAAGCTATCAACTTTGAATATTCCATTGGGATCGGAAAGCGCCCTGATATTGAGCCGCATGGGCTCGATCGCAACACCAAATTTCACCGTATGCTTCCCGCGAGTCAGTAAACCGTCGTCGTACACTTGCAGTGTGTTC
>JAOAPG010000434.1 GCA_025462785.1 Acidobacteriaceae bacterium | reverse complement strand
GCATCGTGCAGCGGAGTGCCCTTCTGCTTCAGTTCGACTTCGACAATCTTCTTAGCATTGTCCCAGGCTCCACCAGCGTTCGCCATGAAAATTGCCTGGTAAAGTCCGAAGATCGCAATCGAGAACAAGTAGCCGATAAAGTAGAACGGCTCGACGAAAGCGAATGCCAGAGTCGCGAAGAAAACGGCTAGAAAGATGTTGAACATGCCCTTCTGCGCGTACTTCGTACAGATAGCAACAACTTTCTTGCTATCCGAAACGGAAGCTTTTTCGACTCCTTCAAGTCGAATATTCGCTTTGATAAACTCCACCGCTCGATAAGCGCCGGTTGTCACGGCCTGAGTGGATGCGCCTGTAAACCAGTAGATCATCGCTCCGCCCGTAATCAGCCCAAGCACAAACGGTGCGTGCAGCAAGGAGAGCTTATTTACGTCGACGGTGAGGCCGTGAGTGAGCGCCATGATGATGGAGAAGATCATCGTGGTGGCGCCGACCACCGCAGTTCCTATCAATACTGGCTTAGCGGTGGCTTTGAATGTATTTCCCGCTCCATCGTTGGCTTCGAGCAAGAACTTTGCTCGCTCGAAATTCACATCCATGTTGAAGTCGCGCTTCAGTTCGCTTTCGATGTTAGGGATCTGCTCGATCAGAGAGAGCTCATAAACAGACTGCGAGTTATCCGTAACTGGACCGTAGGAATCGACCGCAATCGTGACCGGGCCCATGCCAAGGAATCCGAAAGCCACCAAGCCAAAAGCGAATACGGGAGCGGCAATCATCAGAGTGCTCAATCCCATAGTGCTGACGTAATAGCCGACCGACATGAGGATCATCATTGACATGCCCAAATAGTAAGCAGAGAAGTTCCCCGCTACGAACCCGGACAGTATTCCCAGCGAAGCCCCACCTTCCTGGGCCGAACTCACGACTTCATTCACGTGCCGCGATTCCGTTGAAGTAAACACCTTCACCAATTCAGGAATAATCGCCCCAGCCAGTGTTCCGCAAGAGATGATTGTCGCCAGCTTCCACCATTGCGTGCTGTCGCCACCGAGTTCAGGAACAATAACGTACGAGATGATATAGGTCAGAATGATCGACACGATCGAGGTGATCCATACCAGCGAGGTCAATGGAGCCTCGAAGTTCATTTCGTTTTTGTTCGCATATTTTGCCTTGGCAATTGCCCCATTCAAGAAATAGGCAACCGCGCTTGAGACCAGCATCATAATGCGCATGACGAAGATCCAAACCAGCAATTGCACCTGCACGGTAGGATCCTTCACGCCCAGAAGAATAAACGTGATCAGCGCAACCCCGGTCACGCCGTAAGTCTCAAATCCGTCAGCCGAAGGCCCAACCGAATCGCCAGCGTTATCGCCGGTGCAATCGGCAATCACGCCTGGATTGCGTGCGTCATCTTCTTTGATCTTGAAGACAATCTTCATCAAGTCCGAACCGATATCGGCAATCTTTGTGAAAATGCCGCCCGCGATTCGCAAAGCCGCCGCCCCAAGCGATTCACCGATAGCGAATCCAATAAAGCAGGGGCCCGCGTAGTCTCCAGGAATGAAAAGGAGGATCAGCAACATGATCAGCAATTCCACACTGATGAGCATCATGCCGATGCTCATACCGGCTTCTAGCGGAATCTGGTAAATGGGATAAGGCTTCCCACGCAATCCCGCGAAAGCGGTTCGGGAGTTCGCGAAAGTATTCACGCGAATACCGAACCAGGCCACTCCATAGCTACCCGCGATTCCGAGAATGCTGAAGAGCAAAATGATCGGAAGGGTAGTACTGATAGGTTTGTTGGGAACGGGCGACAGTACGCCGAAGTACAGCACGATTACAACAGCGATAAAGACCCACAGAATCATCAGGAACTTACCCTGGGTGATGAGATACGTTTTGCAAGTCTCGTAAATCAGCTCAGAAATCTCCAGCATCGAGCGGTGTACCGGCAGGTTTTTCAGACGCGTATAAATCGCCAGTCCGAAGCCGAGTCCGAGCACGCAAAATATCAGGCCGATCATCAACAACTTGTGGCCATCGATGCCAAGAAACGAAACCGAAGAAAGATCGGGAAGTTTAAGGCTGGCCTCTCCGCCTACTTCATCCGGACCAGGCTGTGCCAGGGCGGTTGAAGCCGAAAGCGTGAGTACAGCAATCGTTGCAAAAATAGTCTTTAAGCGACAGCGGTGCTGCAAGAATGAAGCAGACGCGAAATTCGCGAGCCACTTGCGCATGGGTATCCTCCGGGGATGAGAGCTCATCTAGGGTGAACTACGTGTTTTGGGTAATCAATCCCGGCGCACCGCACATCCCGTACCCATTCGTGGGCACGAGAACGTACAAGGCCGGAGTTCCGAACACGCTTCCACTACACGGCTTAAATAGGACGGTTTAGCTTGGCCGCGTCGGATGTCATTGCGCCGAGGCAGGTAGAAGAGGTATCTCCCAAGACCGGGCCCGTCGCAAACGAACCTTTATAGCATTAAGGATACAAGGGGTCAATCGGGACAATCCTGAGTTGGGACAATGCTGAGTAGCGGGGCAGCTTTCGGAAGCTGAATTGTCATCGTCTGGCCCGATACCAATGCCGCAATGCCACTACAGACCAAATCGCCTCTACAATTCCGAATGGCCACGCGCCTTGCAGGAAGCCATAGATCGAGCCGAGCATGCAGGATACCGCGAACGCAAAAATAAACCATGGGCTGCGGCTCTCGAGAGCATAGGTGACGAGCATGGCGGATACAGCAAACAATCCAAATAGTGTGAGCATTTTAAAGAACACGTAGGGACAGCCGCCTCGGCTGTCCGGTTGAGCGAAGCTCAACAAGCTTTTAGTCGTCGCGAGGATCGACACTCCATAATCATGTCATCTCCTCTCCTCTAACGACTGCATAATCTAATTGCCCCGGGCGACGAAAGCGAGGAAAATTAACAATGACCTATGGTGGCCCTTCTGGCGATTCCCTCGATACTGTTTTGGAGAAATAGCAGATCTGGTGTGCGATGATTGTCCGGGAGGCTGCACATGCGCCGTGTTGCAGTTTTTGTTCTGTGTGTTTTCTTGCCGTTGATCGCCGGGGCTAAGGCCAAACTGACCCCCTTGCAAATCTATTTTGTTGATGTTGAGGGCGGACAGGCAACGCTAATAGTTTCGCCTTCCGGTCAGTCATTACTTGTAGATACGGGATGGCCGGGTGGCAGAGATGCCGATCGCATCGTTGCTGCTGCCAAAGCTGCGGGATTACAGCAAATCGACTACGTGTTAATCACGCACTATCATCGCGATCACGTGGGGGGCGTGCCTGATTTAGCGAAGCGATTTAAGATCGGAACCTTCGTTGATCATGGACCTAACCAGGAAGACGCGGCCGATCCTCGCGAGGACTATGCCTCTTATCAGAAGATCGTCTCTGCATATAAACATTTGAGCGTGGCGCCGGGCGAGGGACTGCCAATAAAAGACATAACGGTGCGCGTGCTGACAGCGGCGGGGACGCATATTGATTCTCCTCTGCCCGGGGCAGGCGAGGCGAATCCTTATTGTGCTACGGAGGATAAATACGCAGCGGACAAGACGGAGAACGCCATTTCGCTCGGAATATTGGTGAGCTATGGGAATTTTAAGTTTCTGGACTTGGGCGATTTGACCAAAGATAAGGAAATCGAGCTGATGTGCCCTAATAATTTGATTGGCACGGTGGATCTTTTCCTGGTTTCGCATCATGGATGGGAGCAATCTAACTCGAAGGCTCTCGTGTGGGCGCTACATCCGAGGGTTGCGATCATGGACAACGGCCCCCATAAAGGCGGAAGTCCAGGAGTGTGGCAAACAGTGCATGATTCTCCAGGACTGCAAGGTTTTTGGCAGGTGGACTATGCCGTCGATGCCGGGAAAGACCACAATGTCGCGGAAGAGTTCATAGCCAATCCCGATGAGAAAAATGACACGGGAAATTACATTAAAGCCATGGCAAAGCCGGACGGAAGTTTCACTGTGTTGAACACGAGAAATCACGAGGAGAAGAGTTATAAGAAATAACAGAACGGGATTGTGTTGCCTGCGTTCGAATGACAACTTCTCTCTATGATTGTTCTCGTGATGGGACCTACTGGAACAGGCAAGACGACCATTGGCAGTCTTCTCGCCAAGCAACTCGGTTGGATTTTTGCCGACGGCGACAGCTTTCATTCAGCGTCCAATATTCAAAAGATGAGCCAGGGTATTCCGCTCACGGATGCGGACCGCGCTCCGTGGCTCAAGTCGATTCACGAGGCCATGGTACATTGGGCTGCAGAAGGGAAGAACGCAGTGGTCGCCTGTTCGGCGTTGAAGCGCGTGTATAGGGATGAGCTGTACCATGGGCCCGAAGTCAAGGTCGTCTATCTAAAAGGAAGTTATGAATTGATTTCGAAGCGTGTCGCCTCGCGGCACGGGCATTTTGCTGGAGAATCGATCCTGGCAGATCAGTTCGCGATTTTGGAAGAGCCAGAGGATGCGATTGTGGTCGATGTAAGTGAGTCGCCGGAAGCGATTGTAGCGGAGATCCGAGAGCGGATTCGACAATAGGGCGAATAAAGTTCTTTTGAGACGCAGAATTCTCGAGTTCGCTCTTTAAGTTTTTAGCTAAGTTCAGCCCATTTCACTAGCACACGGAACAACAAAGTAAATAATCCTGCTGCGTCTTTGCTTCACCCTTTTGCAACCAATTGATTACAATAGAACTCTCTTCTGGCATTGTGTACGAGAAGAGTTCTGAGCGCTGGACAAAGAAAGAATTTGGAAAAGCCAATTCAAAACACAGCCACCCCCACTGTGTACTGGCGGGTCGAAGGCAGTCTGCTGGAACTGACCACGGTTCGGCCAATCGCCTTTTTCACCTGGAACTCCCAGACATTCTCCGGACGCTGGGAGCGTCGTGGATTGGTGCTGCTCATGGCGGCTCTCCGGCCTTTCCTTTATGCCATTCATCGAGAATTTGCCACGCGGGTCATGCACACGGTTTTGCGCGGGGTAAGCCGGGACCGGCTTGATTTGCTGGGACAAGAACACTTCGAGTACGAGCTGAAACCTTATTTGAAACCTGAAGGAGTGAAACAACTTAAAGCGGTTGTGGATTCAGGCGTTAAGGTGATTTTGGTGAGCCAGGGACTGGATCATGTGATGCGTCCTCTGGCCCAGCATTTGGGGGTGAAGTGGATTATTGCGAATCGCCTGGACTTTCGCGACGGCATTGCCACAGGACGGCTGGTTGATCCTGTAATCCGGCCACGGGGAATGTTTGCACGCATTACTCAGGCGGGTGCGGATGGTCAGCGTTCTACCGGACGTCTAGTTCTCGATTTGGCATTGCGTGGCCTGAAGGCATTGCAATCCGCAGTCATTCCCGCCGAACGAAAAACTGCTGCCCTCGAACGTCCGATCGTTCATTTTGATAATAACTCTCGTACCAGACCTCTTTCGGTTCGCAAAGCACTGAGTGGCAAGCACGTTATGCTGATTGGAGTTACAGGCTTCATTGGCAAGGTTTGGCTCGTGAATACATTGATGGATTTGCCAGAGATTGGACAAATCTATCTTTTGATAAGGCGGCAAAAGTCGAATCCCGCACAGAAGCGTTTTGAGCGGATGGTCGAGGAGTCTCCCGTATTTGATCCTCTGTATGAGAAATATGGGGCGGAATTCGGGCGATTCATTCGGGAGCGCGTACAGGTAGTTGAGGGTGATGTTTCACGGCCGGATCTCGGGTTCACTCCCGATGTCGTAGAGCATCTGCGGACGAATCTCGACTTGGTCATTAACAGCTCGGGGCTGACCGACTTCAATCCCGATCTGCGAGATGCGCTGGCAACCAATGTTGATGCGGCTCTAAATATTTTGGAATTCGTTCGTCGGTCGGACCACGCGGGCTTGTTGCATCTTTCCACGTGCTATGTTGCGGGAGCGAAGGACGGACGGGTTAGAGAAAAGCTGCGTCCGAACTACACTCCAGCGGGTTTAGCTGGCTTTGATGCGGATCACGAATGGCAGTCACTGCACAAAATTATCGCAGAGGCGGAGCAAAAAGCGGAAAGCACCGAGGTCACGAATGAGCTCCGGGAGCACGCTCGGGGCAAAGAACATGCCGCCAAGGATTTGCACGGATCGGCTTTAGACATTCAGGTTCGTAAGAACCGGGTTCGCTGGTTACGGAATTATTTGACCGAAGCGGGAAAGAAACGCGCGGTCGAGCTGGGCTGGCCGAATACTTATACTTTGACGAAGAGCCTAGCCGAGTCTTTGATTTGTAAGTATGGCGACGGTTTGCCGGTTGCTGTGGTTCGTCCCGCAATTGTTGAGACTTCGGTGGAAAAGCCTTTTCTGGGATGGAACGAAGGAATCAATACCTCGGCCTCGCTTTCTTATTTATTGGGAACTTCATTTCGTCAGCTGCCTACAAATGAGCGCAAGCGACTGGACATAATTCCAGTTGATTCAGTATGCCGCGGTATGACGCTGATTGCAGCGGCAATTATCGAGCGGCGACAGGATCAGGTGTACCAGCTGGCGACTTCACTTTCGAATCCTTGTGACATGCGGCGGTCTATTGAATTGACGTCGTTGGCGCACCGAAAACACTATCGCGCACAAGAAGGTCTGGAATATTGGCTGCGGCTGAGGCTGGATGCGATTCCCGTATCGAAAGAGCGCTATCAGCGCATGTCGGCTCCGGCACAAAAGGCAATCATAAAATCTATTCAGCGGGTCATGGCTCCTCTTCCTTTGCGCAAGACGCCGCTGGCCCGCGCAGAACGTAATCTCGAGCGAGTGGAAAAGCTGGTAGAACTTTTTGAACCCTTCATTCTGCTGAATGAGCATGATTTTGTTGCCGACAACGTGGAGAAACTTTCTGCTGCCTTGCTGCCGGAAGAGAAAGTTGATTTTGCCTACGACGCACGATGCATCGACTGGTGGGACTACTGGATCAATGTACACATTCCAGCGCTACGGCGATGGACTTATCCTTTGATTGAAGGACGTCCTCTGGAGGCTCGTCCTTCACGAAAATTACATTTTGCGGCGCCAGAACCGGAAGAAGATAGCACGGAAAACAACGAGACGGCAAAGACTGGAACAAATGGAGCAACGTGGCGATATTCTTAACAGGTTCAACCGGTTACATCGGCGCACATGTTGCCGCTAATTTGCTTGACGAACATGGCGCCGCTTTAAATGTGCTTATTCGTGCCCGCGATGTGCATGAGGCAGAAGTTCGCTTGTGGCAGG
>JAOAPG010000407.1 GCA_025462785.1 Acidobacteriaceae bacterium | reverse complement strand
TCGACCCCCGATTCTGAACTGATCTACACCATGGCCGATTCGCCGAATATTCTTGGAGCAACTCAGTGTCTTGACATGCTCGGGGTCATGAGCCTCTTGCAATCCGGCCGCGTGCATCTCGGATTTTTGGGAGCGGCGGAGGTCGATCGTTTCGGCAATTTGAATTCAACCGAAGTCCGCGGGCCGAAGGGATTGATCCGGCTGCCCGGCTCCGGTGGCGCATGCGACATCGCGTCATTGGCACATCGCTTCGTAGTATTGCTGGACCACAGCAGGGAACGCCTGCCCGAGCGCGTTTCGTTTCTGACCAGCCCTGGCAACGGAGAAGGCCCGGGGTGGCGCAGACGCGCTGGCCTGCCACGAGGAGGCCCGGCGGCAATAATTACAACGAAAGCTGTGTTTCGATTTGGAGACGATGGCGAAGCTTACCTCTCTTCTGTGCATCCGGGCGTCGAAACCGAAGACGTTGTAAATAACACGGGCTGGAACCTTAAACTCAGTGACAGTCTAACCGTAACGGCCGAACCAACAGCCGAGGAATTAAAAGCAATCCGCACTTACGATAAAGAACGATTTTGGACCAGCTGAATTTGCATGTGTGGCGCGGACACTCTTGTCCGCGACCTCGACCATGACACGAAGATGACGCGACCATGACTACAGAACCGACGCCTACATCCCGACTTATAATCGACGTTCAGCGCCCGATCGCGCGGATAACGTTGCACAATCCGTCATTGAACGTTATTGACCTACCGATGATGGACGAATTAGGCAAAGCGTTAGCTGACATAGAAGCCGATCCGGAGATCGTTGCGGTGATCCTGTCCGGCTCGCAGCAGGCCTTTTCCGCCGGAGTCGATGTCGCCGCTCACACGCCAGAGAACGTCGCGACCATGCTCACAAAGTTCCATGCCATCTTTCATGCAATCGTCGGCTCGAGCAAGGTCAGCATCGCTGCCGTTCGCGGCAACTGCCTTGGCGGAGGTGCGGAGCTAGCGATGGTTTGCGATCTTGTGTATACGTCTGAGACCGCAACCTGGGGATTTCCAGAGATCAAGCTAGGATGCTATCCACCCGTGGCCGTTACGGTTCTCTCCGCTTTAGTAGGTCATAGGCAAGCAGCCGATCTGATTTTGACTGGACGCAGCATTAGCGGCAGGGAAGCAGCAAATATTGGTCTCGCCAATGCTGCGGTAGCCGATGCAGAGGTCGAAACGTTTGTGCAGGAATCGGTTGACCATTTGGCGAAACTCAGTCCCGCAGCCCTGGCCGTAACCAAGAAAGCGATGTATGGATGGCATGCGATCCATTTCGACAAGGGCTTGGCGCGAGCCGAGAAGATTTACTTGGAAGAGTTGATGAAAACCGAAGACGCCCAAGAGGGAGTCGCCGCTTTTATGGAAAAACGCGAGCCAAAGTGGAAAGGCAACAGGTAAATGATTGAGTTATCGCCAGCGCCGAAGAAGCGATTTAGCGCTCGACTCAGACTGGCTGTTGGCAGCTGGGATGGTGTCGTGGTTTCTCATTTGCTCGATGTTTATGGCTGGAACAGTATTTAATATTCTGCATCGTAATTGGCCAGTGAAATCGGTCGGTTGGTACACCTGGATTTTCCGCGGAGAAAGTGGATGGTTCTTTCTTAACGTAAAGGAGCGCCATGTCCGGTTTCTGTGCATCGTAGCTGCGGTTGGACCTGCTTCTCGGATTCTGCTGTGGGCACTCAAGGCAGGTATTGATACCCAACAAGCAAACGCCGCATTTCTCAAGCTAATTGAGTTGATGTTCGAAATCGGCGGATGCAGTTACGCAATCTGGTGGTTCTGGTCGAAAATCACGTATGTCTAAGCTCCTATCCATGCGCGACGCGATCGCTGAACTCGTTCCCGACGGAGCGTCTGTCGCGCTTGGTCTGCAACTCGAACAGATGATCCCCTTCGCCGCCGGACACGAAATCATCCGCGAGAAAAAACGTGGACTCACTCTGATCGGACCCATCTCCGACATTCTCTTCGATCAATTGATTGCCGCCGGTTGCGCCGAAAAGATCATCGCCGCATGGGTGGGGAACGTCATGATGGGCTCAGCCTACAATTTCCGCCGCGCCGTGGAAGAAGAAGGAATGAAAGTTTTCAATATGACGAACTTCACCATAGCACTGGCATTGCAAGCTGGTGCAATGGGAGTCCCATTCCTGCCGACCCGCACCGCGCTCGGCAGCGATCTAACCAAGGGCAATCATTTTTTCTATCAAGTCATCTCCCCGTTCGAGCCGAAAGAAACGCTTTGGGCGGTGCGTGCCCTCATTCCAGACGTGGCCATTGTGCACGTGCAACGCGCAGATCGCGAGGGCAATGCGCATTGCTGGGGAAATTTCGGAGTCATGATCGAAGCAGTTCGCGCCGCGAAACGGGTAATCGTGATGGCCGAAGAGATCGTCGAGGCGGAAGTGATTGCGAGCGATCCAAATAGAACAGTCATCCCCGGATTTTTGGTGAACGCTGTCGTCGAGTGCCCCTACGGAGCCCACCCATCCCCAGTTCAAGGATGCTACAAGCGCGACGATGCCTTCTTCCAGGCTTACCATCAGCAAACGAAAACCAAAGCGGACTCAGACGTTTGGCTCGAGCAGTGGGTTTATGGCGTGAAAGATCGACCCGCCTATCTGACTCGACTTGGACAAGCCAGAATCGAAGACCTGAAAGTGAAGCAGCACGCCTATGCAGCGCAAACAGATTTCGGGTACTAAAATAAAGCAAGAGCTCTTATGGATTACGAAATCACGCCCGAAGAAGTGAAGGCCCAAGCCACCGATGCTTTTACGCTCTTGGACGTTCGCGAACCGTGGGAGTTCGAGATCGCGAGTATCGCGGGAAGCAAACACATTCCCATGGGCGACATCCCCAGCCGCGCTCACCAGGAGCTTGATCCCGATGAACACATCGTGGTCGTCTGCCATCACGGAGTGCGCTCCATGAGCGTAACGAACTGGCTGCGCCAGCAAGGATTCGAGAACTCTCAGTCCATGCGCGGAGGAATCGACGCCTGGTCGCGGCAGATTGACGCAAAAGTTCCGACCTATTGATTCCGGCTTGTTTCTGAGAAAGAGAAGAACTAGCGCGAAGTAAACAGGTGTCCCAGCTTTTCCTTCTTAGTCTTCAGATATTCCTCGGCGTGAACGTTGGGTCCAGCCTCGCAGGGAACACGCTCCGTCACTTGAATGCCTCCCTGTTCGAGAGCTGCAACCTTTTCAGGATTATTAGAGAGCAGGCGCACTTGCGAAACGCCTAAAGACTTCAAGATTTCAGCCGGCAAAGCAAACAGCCGGTGATCGGCCTTGAATCCAAGTTTCTCGTTGGCCTCGACCGTATCTAATCCAGAATCTTGCAATTCGTAAGCTTGCAGCTTCGCCATTAAACCAATACCGCGTCCCTCCTGCTGCTCATAAATCAATACCCCAGCGCCTTCGTCCGCGATCATCGCAAGCGCAATTTCGAGTTGAGCCCGGCAGTCGCAACGTAGGGAACCAAAGACGTCGCCAGTAAGACACTGCGAATGAATGCGGACCAGAGCGGGCGCAGAGCGAACGTCACCCATTACCAAAGCGACCGCCTCTTCAGTACGCCGGTTGCCATCGGTGCCGAATTCGCCGCGAAATCCGAAAATGCGAAACGTGCCCCACCGAGTAGGGAAGTCCGCCGAGGCAATCTGCTTGACACTGGAACTCATACCATCATTATAACGACCGGAGTTGATCACACTTATTCGATGACGACGATCCCGCAAAGATGCGTGCACTGACGGATGATTTTGGAGCTTTTACTTTCCGGCGGAATGCCACACCAGTTGTGCGGGAATTGCTTGAGCAACAGCGATCTTTCGCCACCGATCGGTACGCCCAGTTCGTCACGCGAATCCAAGCAGTTGCGCTATTATTTGCACGTGACAGCATATAAAGATTTTGGGTCCGAATGCACGGACTAGTCTTTTCTCAACTGCAGAAATATGTTGAGACAAAACAGGGTAGCCGCGCCTGGAACGCATTACTTAAGCAATCCTAGATGGAAAATAGGGTTTATACGTCCGTAGGCGAATACCCGGATGCCGAAATGAACGGTTTGGTCTCGGCCGCAGCTACGATGTCCGGCGAATCCGCGACAGCTGTGCTCGAAGATTTCGGCGCATTCATTGTTGCGCCGTTGATGCAGATTGACGGGTACTTGATTCTGCGCGAGTGGAGGACTCTCGACGTAATCGGCAAGACCGAGGAAACCATCCACACCATAGTCCGAGAGCACACGCCGGGCGCGAGACCTCCTGTACTACACACCATTCGCCGGAGCGTAGATGAACTCGTGCTGATTTACGGATCCCCCGCAAACTGTGCGCATTTGCCATCGGCATCGCCAGAGGTGTGGCAAGACGCTTCAACGAGGGCATTGAAGTTACCCAGACCAAGTGCATGCACAAGGGCGCGCCCCATTGTGAAATTGTCTTCCGCAAGGGATCGAAAGTCGCGTAACTGAGCAAGGCGCAATTATGCAAACCGGCTTGCTGGTTGAGATGGCGATTTTTGCGACAACTATTCGCAATGAGTGCTGCTCAATCGCGAATTATCAGAGGATGTACGCCCACAACGGTCCCTGCTATCGCATCGACAAAGGATTGTTGCGTCATGTGAACAACGAGCTCGGGCCCAATGACATCGGTCTCTTGTCACTATCTTGCAGTCTTTAGCGCCGACGGCGGGATTCACTCAAAGTTGTCATTAACAGGCGATTTCGCTTATCCCCGCACCACTGGTGTAATACCGATTTTTGCTGGCGCCGTCTCACTTCAATTTCGATTGAATTCGATCTTCGAGTCTCTTCAGCTGCACCCGATTTTTGCGAACAATCGCAAGGGCGGCTAACACTGATAACTCACCATCGATTTCGATAACAGCCTTGGCCGATCCGCGCACCGTCACGACTAGGGCGATGAACACCAATTGCTTCCTCCGAAATTTGCGTGTACGATCCGAATGCTTTACACACCGCCTACTTTGAACGCCCACCTAAAATGCTTTTGTTCGGCAGCCTACGTCTGCGCATTTCTTTTTCTTTTCTGTGTTATGCGCGCAGCATGTTTCGGCCAGCAGCCTTCCCTGACTCCGGAGGAATTAATCGCGAAATACCTGGACGCTGTAGGAGCAGAGAAGATCTCCTCGATTACAACGCTCTCTGAAAAAGGCGAGGTAACCGGTAATCTGGACACTTCTCACCGATTCTCTCCACCCAGCCTGAGGAAAGATCACGGCAGTTATGAGTTTTACTTCAAATTGCCCGACCGCCGATTAGGCGTGACGCGGATCGGAGACGTCATTCTGTGGGCCTCTGGCTGCGATGGTAAGGTGTCCTGGTATTTCAGTACCTACGCGGGCTTGCACCAAGACAAGCCGAAGCCGGGCAGCGAAAGCCACTGCGAAGTAGGTTATCACTTGGGATTGCTTCGCCTCCGTAAAGAGAACGCAAAATTTCAAATGAAGGGGATCAAGAAGTTCGAAGGTCAGATGGTTTTTGTACTTCGGGCAGAGAGTCCAAAATCAGAGATAGCCGATACATTGTACTTTGACACTCAAAGTTATCTGCTCGTGGGATGGAAATCAGGCGGGGTAGAGACGGCATATTCAGACTACCGGGAAGTCAGCGGAGCCAAATTTCCCTTCAGAACTGTCCAGAAAACCGAAAATTCCACGGTTACTACCATTCTGCAGGAACTCGAAATTAACACTCCCATTGATGACACACGATTTACTCCGCCGATGGCGCCTAGCCGTGACAAAAAATCGCAAACCGCGCAGGCAGACTCAAAGTCGCAGCAAAAGCCAGGAGAAAATACGTCTGCTGAGAAGAAACCTGAGCTCAACTCTGCACAAGCTCCGGTTCTGCCTCCGACGCCCGCAAAAACTCCCGAAGCTGCTAAGGTGACTTCTACACCGCAGCTCGAACCCAAAGCTGCAAGCACCCCAGAGAAGAAGCCGGAGGTTAACTCTGCCCAGGGTGTGGTGTACTGGAACACAAAATCTTTCGTCGAGTGTCCAATCAGCGAACTACAGGAGAGTGTTCCGGAATTGAAAGGCCTCAAGACTGCGGAGAGCCAAGAGCAATTACCGGTCCTTCTCGACAAAATCGGAGCCAGAGCAGTTGCGATGTTTCACAAAATGCCTGACCTCATTTCGAGGGAAGTGGTGCTGGAATCGCAGGGCAATCACAAGCCAACGCGACGCGAGTTTTCATATTTGATGCTGTCTCATCGAGGCAATCAATCGGTGACGCTTGAGGAATACCGGGAAGACTTGCAGGTTAACGCATCACGTGCCAATGTTCCGCTGAATCCACGACCGCCAGCGGCGGACGGCTCCGGCTCCTCCTTGGAAGATTTGCGGCGTCGCAGCCAGCAAGCCAGCATGCGGAGCGCTGGAACTCCACCACTGGCGCAGGGCTTTGCGTACACGTGGGTGCTCCTGTACCCTTCGAATCGCTCGGAATCGACGTTCCGCTATCTTGGCGAGCAGAAGATCGACCATCATAAGACGTTCGTGGTGGCATTCAGCCAAAAACCAAAGGCGGTGAGATGGCCTGGGCAACTTAAGTTCCAGGACAAGTCGCTACCCATTTTTCACCAAGGTGTCGCGTGGGTAGACGCGTCTGACTTCCGAATTATCCGCCTGCGCACCGATCTCCAATTTCCAGTTCCTGAGGCCGAGCTCAGAAGCTTGACTGCTGAGCTTCATTTCGCGGACATGACCGTTGCCGGCATCGGCAGTTTGTGGCTGCCCCACCAGGTACTGATCACATCGGACGTGGGCGGAACAACATTTCACGACGAACATGATTATGCGAATTACCGTGCCTATGGAGTAAAAACGAAACTTGTGTTGGCGCCGTGATCTTTTCGGTAGCACATTCATCCTGATGGCCTAGGTAATAAACCCTGGATGTCCAATAATCTGGGAGCATCCAGGCGAGTTGCGCTACGATGTGACCGTCCATGAAGAAATTAATCTCAACGATTGCTCTGACAGCGTTGCTCGTTGGCATCCGCCCACCACTGTTAGCTGGTACCAATCCTGCAGCACAGCAAACCGCTACGCAGCAGGCAAATCTCTTTGGCGATCAGGCTAACCCGCTTCAACTTGATGCCGATTTCATGGCGCAAATTAATGTTCCTACCCAAGGGCATTTCACGCTCAAATGGGAAGCGAAGGATCGCTGGTGGCGCAAGATTGTCATGGGCGACTTCCAGCAAATCGAGATTCGGAATGGGGATAAGCTCTACAACAGCCGCAATGTCGCTTTTACACCGCTACGAGTTCGCGAACTCATCAGTCTGATCGAGTTTGCTGAAGGTCCTGAAGGGCTGCTAGCCAAGAAAGCGAAACAACGCGTGGAGAATGGCGTTCAGATGACCTGTTTGCAGGTTGAGAGAGAGAAGGTCAAGGGTGAGCGGCATGAGCTTTGCGTGAATTCTGCCACTCATGGGATTTTGAGCGACGAGTGGCAAGAACTGTCTGATGAGCGGCGCAGAGAACAGTACACGGAGTACTTCGATTTCGGCGGGCATCGGTATCCGAGCAAACTTCAACTGATCGTGAGCGGGATAAGGGTAATCACAGCGAACGTGGATACCCTGACGACAGCCGCTTTCGACGAGAAACTGCTGGTCCCACCGAAAGGAAGCCATCGAGCGCCGCCAATGTGCAGATATGAAACACGCCATAGCTGTTAAGACGCCAGACCCAATGTATCCGACGTCTGCCCGCGAAAATAAGCTGGTGGGCGACACAACTGTTGCGATGACGATCTCAACTGACGGGTCGGTCACGGACATTCAACTCGTTGGCAGTGCAGCCCACTCCTTTGACGACGCTACTCTGCAGACTCTTAATAGCTGGAGATTCAAGCCCGCTACGTGCGGTGCGGAGCCAGTTGTATCCGACATCCGCGTTGTTGTTAGTTTCAGGTTGTGGTAAAGCAGGACCGGCGCAGTGCCGGAAGTAACTAAGGGTAACCCTTACCACTACCCACAGAGTAATCTGGCGCTTCCCTCAGAAATCAGCGAGACTGTTTTTACGAAAAACGAAATGACTTCGTCTCGGAAAATCATAGGCATGGCGCTGGCGCTGCTTCTGGCCCACGCAATGGTCATTTTCATGCTAGGCGACAGCCCTATAGGTCCGGCGTTGTCGGACTCGATTCAACTGCTTTTGGGCGGTTTAGCCTTGCTGTCGTGCATGCGGGCGAGCCGCTATTCGGACCGTTTAGGATCTCACTTCTGGCAGCTCGCAGTGGTCGCATATAGCATCTGGGTGGTCGCCCAAGGTGTCGGCACACTCGGAAATTTCATTCCTTATCCCGATTATGTGCGAGGGCTGATCAACCTCTTATTCTGCTTCTGGTTTGGACCTCTGGCCATGGCTCTGTTCTTGGATCCTGAGCACGAGCCAAAGGGCATTGATTTACTTCTAATCCTGGACTTTGTCCAGGGAACAATTTTCTGTCTTGCGGCATATTTGTATTTCTTCTACGTCCCATCGCTGTCGGAAGCTTCCACTGACCTTGCGCATTCTGTCTGGGCGCCCTACTTCTTCGGCTATGGATTATTAGCCGCAGCTTTTCTGGTGCGCTCTTTCTTCACAAATTCGGTAGTCGTTCGCAAACTCTTTGGCCGGATGGGAATTTTCTTAGTATGCTCGGTTTCGACCGATGCACTCTATTACTACGGTCCCGGCGCGGCTCTGAAGACTGGCGCATGGTTTGATCTCTTATGGAGCGGTCTGCTGGTAGCCCCGATATGCGTGGCAGCCACGTGGCATACTCAGGACGCCGCAAGTCCCGATGACAATATAGCGCCCCTTCATACACGCGGGTTAATCGTCACTCAACTGGTCCCGCTGCTTTACCCACTTCTCATTCTTGTCATGTTTACGCGCATAGCTGAGGCGCGTATCACTCTGGCGGCGGCCGTGGTTCTGGTTTCTTTTCTGTGTTCCAGCACTCGTCTATTGATAACCCACCAGCGACTGCTCCAGGCGCAGGAGGCTCTGCGTAAAGAAGCTACCCATGATGGATTGACCGGCCTTTGGAACCGGGTCGCGATTGTAGACATTCTTCAGCGCGAACTTCTTCGATCCGGGCGCAACGGAAGTACCACAGGCGTGATTCTGGCCGACGTGGACCGCTTCAAATTCGTCAACGACACTCATGGACACGCGGCCGGCGACGCCGTGCTCTGCGATATGGCGAATGAATTGACGACAGCCGTGCGTCCTTACGATTCAGTTGGCCGCTATGGCGGCGAGGAGTTTCTGATCGTAGCTCCCGGATGCAGTCTCGAAGAAACCTGGGAGCTCGCCGAGCGCGTCAGAAATTCCGTAGCGAACCGCTCAACATCCGGCCAGGTCCACAAGCTCGCCATGACTCTGAGTTTAGGATTTGTGGCAGGCGGACCTGAATCCGAAATCGAGTCCTTGCTGCATGCGGCTGACGAGGCCTTATACCTAGCCAAACGCTCAGGACGCAACCGGGTCGAGCCCCAGTTAGCGTTTCCTCGCCTCACCACAGCTTAGGTATAAGACAAGCGCCGTAATCCTACCAAGTCCCATACCGAGTGCGCTGCCTCTGAGGGAAGAGCTTTATGAGAATCATCCCGGAGATAAATCCTCCAACGTGCGCCCAGACGGCTACCCCGCCAGTCGATTGCGTTGAATAGGCAATGCTGGTGGCTGCTCCGCTCAGGAACTGAATTAGAAACCAATATCCCAATACGATCCACGCCGGCAGCCACCAAAACGTGAAAAAGATAATCAGCGGCACCAAAGTCAGAACACGCGCTCTCGGATACAAGAGGAAATACGCGCCCATCACTCCAGCGATTGCGCCGCTCGCTCCAACTGTGGGAACATTCGATCCCGGATTCAGCAATATGTGCGTGATTGCCGCAGCAAAGCCGGTAACTAAATAAAAAACCAGAAACTGAAAATGCCCGAGGTAATCTTCGATGTTGTCGCCGAAAATCCAGAGCACCCACATATTGCCGATAATATGCAGCCACGAAGCGTGTAGAAACATGGAGGTTAGAATAGTAAGAAAGGCGCCCGTGAGATTTAAATGCGGAACTCCGCTGAAAGCGCCGGTAACTCGCTCGGGCACGACGCCGAATTCGAAGATGAAGCGGTTCAAAGCGCGATGACTTTGCGCGCCGATAGAAAGTTCATAAAGAAAGACGAGGGTGTTCAGCGCAACGAGAAAGTACGTGACATACGGCGTGCTGAATCGAGGAGTATCGTCGCGAATGGGAATCATGCGAGTCTCGCAATCTCTTATTTAACCGAGTCGGTGTCCCACGTTCCGCGTTCTTTGCCAAACGTGGGAGTGCGCTCCCACTCACAAAATTCGCGATTCGTTCTTGTTAGACTAACAAATCATCAGCCCAATTTATCGTACCCGCCATGAACGCCATTCTTATCATCGACAAGCCCGCAGGATTCACATCGCACGATGTCGTCGGGAGGGCTAGGCGCATCTTGCACGAGCGCTCGATCGGACACTTGGGAACGCTCGATCCCATGGCAACTGGAGTCCTGCCACTCGTGATTGGGAACCTGACGCGACTGGCGCAGTTCTATACGTCCTGCGAAAAGACTTACGAAGGGACAATCCGGCTAGGATTCGCGACCGACACCTACGATGCAGAGGGCGAGCCACTCGCTCCCGCACAGCCGGTCAGTTTTTCCTTGCAGCAGCTTCAGGAGCTTGCGAGTAAATTCGTGGGCGTGATTGCGCAAACACCGCCGCCGTTCTCCGCCAAAAAGATCAAGGGAGTGCCCGCCTATAAACTGGCGCGCAAGAAGCAGGAAGTGACTCTCCAACCCGTAGAAATCGAAATCAAGGAATTCGAAATCGTCGCGCTAGATAACGATCGCGCCAGTTTCCGCGCCCGAGTCGCATCCGGAACCTATATAAGATCCATTGCGCACGACATGGGCCAGCAACTCGGCTGCGGAGCGCATCTAGAATCGCTCCGCCGAACCAGCGTGGGAGAATTCGGAGTGGCAGATGCGCATAGTTTCGATGAAATAGAGTCCGCCATGAATTCGGGAAGCATCGACGACCTACTCATCCATCCGCGAAAGCTGCTCCCGGAATTTCCGAGCGTGACCGCGAACGAGGAAATGGCGGCAAGAATTCGCAGCGGCCAAACTGTAAACCTGCCAGAACTCTCCAAAGCCCGTTTGGTAAAAGTATTCGAAGGACAAAGGGAACTGCTCGCGATCGCAACCCGAGTGGCCGGGACGCTATTCCACGCCAAGATTGTCCTCGGTACGGAAGCACGCCAGTTGGCCAACAGCAACCATCAATAAATTACGAAACTCACGTAGGGACAGTCGCCCTCGGCTGTCCAGCCGAGCACCGCTCGGAAATATCTGTGCGCCGACGGCCAAGCAAAATCTGAAACTCCGGCCCGTAAAGAATGTAGAAGAGCGGCGCTTCAGCGCCACGTTCGGCCCCGAAATAAAACACGCGGCCCTCCAAAGGGTCTCGACCAACTACTGCAACATCGGCGAGCAGCACGGCTTCTCCACTGGCTTCGGCTCCATCAACTCCACCCTCGTGAAATTCGGATCATACATGTTGTACTGCCACTTCCCATCACGCCCGATCTGCGGTGTTTCTTTCCCTTTGTATCCGCGCCCAATCGCAGTTTCATACCCAGCCTTCACGCTCGGCACGCCCAGAGCGAAATGGTGCATAACCCCCAACTCATGAACATCAGGATTATGCACATTCAACATATACTCCAGCCAATCCGTGCCATCCGGCACACGCATATCAACCCAGTCCGTCTCGTTGTCCTTCATGCCACCATGCCAGATTTCCTTGAAGCCCAGAATGTCTTTATAGAAATGGTCCGAAGCCGCGCGGTCTTTCACCACGACTCCGACGTGAATGATCCGCTGCGAAATTCGGCTATCTGGAAGATACTTCCCGAAGTTGCGGCTATGAATCGATCCCGGCATAAGCTGGACAAATTCCACAACATGCCCGTCCGGATCGTTCACTTCAAAGCCGCGATTGCTATCAAGCATCGGGTCCAGCTTCTCCGGAACTTTCACGCCCTTACTGGCAAGATAGGCGCGCAGTTGCTCGGCATCCGAAGTCTCAAACGAAATATGAGAGAGCCGGTCTTTCTTTGGATCCTTTAGTTCAGGGAATACCTCGATGTATTGGTGATCATTGACCTTAAAGTAGGTCAACAGCAGCCCAGTGCCTTCCCCCGCGGGCTTGTCCAGGCTAAAAGGCTCCTGGAATCCGAGCACTCCCGCATAAAACTTCCGAGCCGCCGCGATGTCATCGGTCCTGAGTCCAATGTGAGCGACGCCAACAATCTTCGGTCGCGTGAACGGCTGCGAGGAGGTAGAAGTTGTCGACTGAGAAAACGCTGGTAGAGAAAACGCAATCAGCAGGGAAGCGAACAGTAGACGAGGGTTAGAGTCCATCGGCTGAGAATAATGCGCAGCTCGGGATTGTCAAGGGTCAAAATCCGCCAACTGTTCTCGCCGTTGAATTAAGAGGACGCCCGTTGATTGACGAACTACCTGGTAACCAGCACTTTCTCTTCGCTAACGTTAGTTGTGTGGAGATTCGGATTCGCGAACGGCGAGCCTGGAACCGAAAGCAAATAGCCATTTCCCTGATTCAGCGAATATCCGATCGCAGTATTCGTAGTTCCCGGCGGGAAACTACATCCGGAAGAGGTTATCCCCTGGCTATAGACGAAGCTTCCAGAGGGATCGACGTTGACGGTGTAGGGAACACAAAGTCCCGGAAGGAAGGCATTTGACACGTTCTTCGCACAGACATACTGCTCCTCCATAAGTCGCAAATTAGAGAAGAAGCGGGAATCTCCAGTTGTCCTCACGATGATTAAATTTCAATGAACATATCGCGAATCTTAGGTTCCGTAAGGCAATTCGTGTACGTGGTTTCTAAGATGTCGTGATCGGGCGTTTGCACGAGCTGATACTTGAGACCTAGCACTAATAATTCCCATCCCTAGACACCCAGCTATGAAGATCTCCGCAATCACTGGTCCCAAAAAGAAGTAAGCGTACGAGTTCACCGCAAGCACGCAATACGCAACCAAAAACGTAGCCAGAATCGGCCGAAGCCGCGGCGCGTCCGTCTTCGCCAGCGAGCCCAGTTGCCAGAAGAGAATCGCTTCGGCCGTGAGAGATATCGTAGCGGCCAGCCCCATCCCGCGATAGAAATCCCAAAAGCTCCGCGTGTTGGCCCATCAGCAGAAACTGATTCATCTTCATCGCCTGTACGGCCACGGTGGCGGGGCCGGGCTCCGTCTTGCCAAAGACTCCGCCGATCGTGTGCAGGACCGCGTGGATGAATGTTAAGACCGCCGCGATGCGAAGGAACAGAGTGGACTTCATGATGATCAGTCTCCTTGTGCCGCTTTGGCGTACAGCGCCAAAATGTCGCCCCAAGCGCCCGGTCCATCGAAGATCGCGCGCAACTGCTCGTAGCCCTCTCCATGACGCTCTAACTTGCTGTGCTCCAACTCTACCAGAGTCGTTGCCGGTCCTTCGGCCGTGAATCGAATTTCGACTTCACTCGCCTTAGCCGGATCCGGGTCACACGTCCAATCTGGTTGATCGTGTCCCGGACCAACATGCCATGAAAATGTAACTCGATGTGGCGGATCCCACGCCAAAACCTTGCCCCAGTCGTTCAGGTTGCCTTCGACGTCTCTCTCGTACCATCGGCCCCCGACACGCGGCTCCACGAAAATCGTCTCGAAAGGAGTTTTTCCGATGTGATGCGTCGCCGGCCACCACGTCTCCATCTGTTCCACGAACACGCTGAACGCGCGCTCAATCGGCACCTCTACGCGAACGCTCTTACGTACGACGGCTTCTTCTACGTGGTTTGGCATGTTTCTCTCCCGATGGTTGTTTTTCCGCTGCTGCTTGAAAAGCATTCAGCGCCTTGGTCCACATCTGATCGAAATGCGCGCGCAGCCGCGCCACTCCCTCAGGATTCAACTGATACAGCCGGCGCGTTCCTGCTTTGCTGTCGGTCACCAGCCCTACGTCCTTCAGCACCAGCAAGTGCTGCGAAACCGCTGGACGGCTCAACGGAAGTGTCCGAGCCAGTTCGTTGACGGCGACAGGCCCGCCTGCGAGCTTTTGAAAGATCGCCATGCGTGTTGCATCACCCAGTGCGTCGAGCCCGGCTTGTAGGTAAGTATCCACTAACGGTAAGTTATCACGAACGGATTGGGTTTTGTCAATGGGGAAATGTATTTCTCACCTCGAGCGAGCTGGACAGTTCGGAAATACTGTAAACGGTCAAAGCGATTGCATCACCAGGACGAACCTCTGTTCTCTGGAATTGTGTCAAACTAACTCCTCGCCTCGGAGGAAGTAACCATGCAGAAACGCAAACTTGGAAAAGGCAATTTGGGCCATTGGGCTTGGCTGTATGGGAATGAGCTTCGGCTACGGCCCAGCAGCAGACAAGAACGAGATGATCTCTCTAATCCGGTCGGCCGTCGAACTCGGCGTTACATTCTTCGATAACGCCGAAGTGTACGGTCCATTCACAAACGAAGAACTTGTCGGTGAGGCTCTTGCTCCGTTCCGTGATCAGGTGGTGATAGCAACCAAGTTTGGCTTTGCTCCTAATCCCGACGACGGAGGCAAATGGACTGCCCTCGATAGTCGGCCAGAGCACATCAAGGAATCGGCCGAGGGCTCGCTCAAACGCCTCCAGACCGATGTGATTGACTTGTATTACCAAGCACCGTGTTGACCCAAAGGTGCCGATCGAAGACGTCGCTGGTTGTGTGCGCGACGGATGGTTTGCACTCCGGGCTCGGAAAGACCGAAGTGCTTTATTTTACCTTGCTGAATCAACTCCTTCACCGCTGCAGTCCAGCCGGTCGCGGCAGTTCAGAGCGAATACTGGCTGTGGTGGAGACTCCCTGAAAAAGAAGTGTTGCCAGTACTAGAAGAACTCGGAATCGGATTCGTTCCTTACAGTCCTCTTGGCAAGGGATATCTCACTGGTAAGATCGACGAAAATACGAAGTTCGATAGCACCGATTTCCGCAACGTCGTGCCTCGCTTTACACCGGAGGCTCGAAAAGCGAATCACGCCTTGGTTGATTTGCTTAGGAAGATCGCAGAACGAAAGAAAGCGACTCCTGCTCAGATTGCGATTGCATGGCTCCTTGCTCAGAAGCCATGGATCGTTCCCATCCCCGGCACCACCAAGCTCGAGCGTCTGAAAGAAAACCTTGGAGCGGTTCAAGTCGAACTGACACCAGACGATCTCCGTGATATCGATAGCGCCTCTTCAAAGATTAAGCTCGAAGGAGCCCGCTACCCGGAAAAACTGGAGCAAATGACGGGTCGCTAAGCGCGAGGGAACGCGATATCGATGTATCGCCAACTACCCCGAAGTCTTGGGGAGTGACCAGCGAAAGGGTTTTTCGTCAGGCAAATATACTTTGGTGTCGTTGTAGCGAAGGAATCTCTATGGCACAATCACGATGCCAGCACCACCTCGCCGCCAGGGAGACGTCGACTATGAACCGTTTCGTACTGGGCTTCGCCCCTTTGCCTGCTGCTTCTCAACATCTCAGCTCATACCGAAAACCACAAAGTTTCCGCAGACGAACCGTCCGCCGTAACCGCCACGGTTCGGAACTACATTGAGGCCTATTACACGGGCGACGCTCCCCGGAAGAAAACCTCTCTCCATCCTCAATACCTGAAGCACATGATTCATGGAGACATCCCGATCAGAGAGAAAACAGCTTTGGAAATGGTCCGGGAGGTGCGCTCCCATGTTCCTTCTGATATTCCGCAAGCAGAGCAAACAGAACAAATAAGTGTGCTAGACGTCGCGGGAGACATCGCTTCCGCCAAGCTGGCTACTCCACATTGGGTGGACTACATGACGATTTCGAAATCCAAAGGAGAGTGGAAGATTCTCTCAGTTGTGCAGCGAATCGACAACTAAGTGAATCAGTTCTGCGTAACCGCAGTTTTCGGGTCTCACTGTCGTTAACAGGCGACTAACACATAAACCACGCGCCCCCTC
>JAOAPG010000406.1 GCA_025462785.1 Acidobacteriaceae bacterium | reverse complement strand
TACTGTCAAGGCATAACAAACGATTAATCCCGTCCCGATACTCCAAGCCATCATTTCGCAGAAATGTCCGAGATAAATAGGATGGCGGACGCGATTGCGAATTCCGGATGTAACCAGCCGCTGATCGCTATGGCCCGGCAAAAGTTCAGGCAAGCCACCAAGTTGGGCAGCGCTAAAGCCTGCACCAGAGGTTTTGTAAATAGCAACCCCTGCGAGGAACAGGGCGCAGGCCGGAAGCCAACTCCATCCCGTAGCGTAAAGAGAGATGCTTCGCCAATGCGCAGTGGCCAGAGTGGCGACGACCCACATCGCGGCCCAAATGGGCAGTAGCACACGGTAAGGAGATCGGGAGCGAGAACGCCAGTAATTGGCGCGAGGATGGATCAACAGCCAGAATGACGGGATTGTTGAATAGACGACACAGGCCAGCCAGCCAACGGAACCTAGAAGTTGAATCATCGGAGCACCTGCTCTGTTGAGCAGCCGGACAGCTGAGGGCAGCAGCCTACACGGCTAGGCCGAGAACCCTACTTCCCCGGGATCACTATTTTCGCGGAGCTCATATTGTCATAGCGGTCGTAAGCACGGACCACCAGCACGTGTTCAAGCCCGGTGCTGCCCTTTTGCGCACCACCCGGGAGCGCCGCCTGAAAGTCATAGCTTTCAGTTTTCGAATCCGAGAGTTGGCCAACCGGCTCTACGAACTGCCAGTCACCTGCGTCCAGGGAGTATTCGGCACGTTTGATAGGTGAAAAACTATCTATGGCGCGGAAGTCTACATGAATCTGACCGTGTTCTTCCGACGCTTTGAGATTTTCGATCTGCGGGGGCGTAGTGTCCACCTCAAATCTCGTGCTCTCCCGTTCCGCCGTTAAGGCTTCGTTTGGAGAATGCGATGGTGTGTCGGAGGCGAGAACTTTTACGGTGTAACCTCCATCGGGTAGAAGGGACGCGTCGAAGGAATAAAATTTGTCTGTGACATTGTCCTTCAGCAAGAGCCAACCCTTCTCGCCATCGCCACGGTAATAAATCGAATAGACCATCTGGTCGTCGTTGTCGTCGTGAACTGACCACTTCACTCCAATGGAATTGCGGTCATGGGTGGTGGGCGGTGGTACATCGAAATGGGGCTGATTCCCCCCGCCGTTCGCGTTCATGTCTCCTCCCATGGACTTCGGAAGTGACTGGTACCGTGTGCCTACCTGTACGCTGACATCATCGAAATCCGGCGCAACATTCTTCGGCAGATAATTCACAATAACGCTGTCCAGATGCGGAGCCGGATCACCTGCATGTAGGACAGCCTTCCATTGAACAAATCTTGCAGCGGGAACTCCGAGTTCCAAGTCTTTGGTTGAATCAATTTTTTTCCAGGGACTCCAATTGCGGTCGGGATTATCGACGTTTCCGCTGCGGGCGAATAGATCGATGTTGCCTGCGCCACGAAAATCGGCACGTCCCCAGCGAGAGAAGATGTGCGCATCGAAGACGTCGCTCTCGTATCTGCCTTCAGGAGCGGTCGCGGCGCCCAGCAGAAAAATCTTTCCCAAATTGCTGGTCGCCGCATAAAGTCCGCCCTGCGGAGATTTTGCAAAGGCAGTCACCTGACTCGCGCTGGCTTTAAGCAGATCGGTGTACTCGTCTTCGCCATCGATCGAGAACACGTGCCCTTTGTTGCCTGTTCCGGCAAGAAGCTGGCCATGTTCACTGAAAGCTAGTGCATAGACGAGGTCATCATGAGAGGTCCAGACGCGGCTCGGTGAACCGCCAGGAGCGACCCGATAAATTTCTGATCCACCAGCAGCACTTGCTCCTCCTCCTGGAAAACCGCCCAAGATTAAAGGTGCGTTCGGAGTCGCGTTAGGCGGATTGCCCAGCTTGTCTCCGCTGGAGGGTACCGTTGACGGCGCGGTAATTTGAATGGCTGGGAAATTCGAGACAGCGCTTGTGGAATGCTTTTCTCCTACTCCCGCTGCGTAAATGTTCCCGCTCTTATCGATTGCCAACGCCGTGATTTCTTTCTTGGGAGCGCTGTAGAGAACGAAGCCTTCTCCCTTGGGCGAAATCCGATAGATGAGGCCGCTCCCGTCCGAACCGGCAATTAGGTTGCCCTTCGCATCCAGAGCGAGCCGGCGAATATGAGCTTCGTCACTTTTGAAAAACAGTGCGTGATCGCCGTTTGGAGTGACACGGAAGACTTCTCCATGATCGCCCGTGGCAACAAACAAGTTTCCAGCTTCGTCCAGTAAAAGGTCCCAAATATATTTTGTTCCAGGATCGAAGTACACCGACGAAGTCCAACCAGAAACTACTTCGGTGCTTGCTTTACTTTGGCCATTCTTAACCGCGCTAGCGGAAGCGTCTGCATGGTGTTCGAGTTTATAAACTTTGCCGTCTGGATTGGTGGCTGCGTAAATCACGCCATGCGGACCTATGACCAAGGCCTGCACTTGCAATTCCTGGGGCTGGAAAATAGCTTCAGTTTTACCGTCGGGTGTAATTCGATATACGCGCGCGGGAGCTCCCGTTGCGGCATAAATCGTGCCGTTAGGGTCAGCTGCGATCGACCAAATGTAAGTCGATGGAGTGTTCGTTACCGATTTAAAGGCAGGCGCGAGCTCGAGGCCACCTCGGCTGCGAATAGCAACTCCATCGGTGGTTCCCTTCGTAAGTTCGTCGAACTTGGACTGCTCCCAGGTGCGGGTACCCTCGCCGGAAGCGATGTTAGTCAGGAGCAATAAACTCGAGAGAAAGAATAAGCACTGAACTGCGCGGATTTGCAATTTATACCTCAAAGAAATTGGGAAAAACTCAGGTTATCACCAACAAGGCTGGAGAGGGTCCTGCCGTCAATTGCTTACTTGATGGTAATCGTCAGCATTTGCGCACCTGCGACCACGTAATTCAGCGGCGTTGTTGCAGATTCGCTCACCGAAGACTCGCCCAGCACTGCCATCTCCTGGGTGCCACGCATCCCGTCCATTACGTTCATAACGGAAAGAGGCAGGCTCGGCATGACTTTGTCGGCCACCATCACTTCCGGATCGGCCTCGAGCAGTGAAACATAGACGCGATTGTTCACGTGCTGCTTGTTCAGGACGGCAATGATCGACGGCAAATCAAGCCTTGATCCGAAGGCTGGTGAGACGTGGCGGAAGCGATCCAGCGTATCGCCATCGCTAACCAAAATGTGCAGCGTTCCTTTGGGAGCGGAAGTGGGAATATGAATGGGGAGGCGCTCTACCATCCCTCCACCGCGATATGGACGCAACATCACTTCCACGCTGACGTCATCCCCAGGACGGGCTTCGGTCACATCCGTTCGCGCGCTTTCGAGGCGTGCCCAGCGACGCTCACGGGAGATATCAAAATCAAGCGTCACGCCATCAACTGCGGGATTGCTATACGGGTTTTCGTAAATCCGGCTGAATCGCTCGCCAATGGCCATTGATGCCAGGGCAGCAGCTGGCTGTCCGGCATCCGTTGCGGAAAACATGTTCTGTAGTGTCACATCGGGGAAGCCGTTCACGCTGATGCTACCGTTCATCTGATACGTTACTTCTTCGCCGTACTCGTTGACTCCGTGAAGCGCGTTGAAAACCGTAGCCATCATCGCCACCGGGCTCAATCGCGGATTGTTCAACATCTCGTAGTGAAACTCTTTTGTAGTTCGTCCATCGTGAATTGTCAGTGCGACTGGAATCATCTCCGGCTTTTTGCCGAACTCTCCCATAATTCCCGCGTGACGATCCTGCACAAACGAACCGACTGGCTCGGTCGCATTCACGATCTTGAAGGCGTTCATCGGCGAGGGAAGAGTAGCGAGGACATTGGCTTTCGTCATCGGCAAGTCCACTGCGCCGAATTGCAGCAATGGGTGGCCGCAAGCGAGCAGATGACTCGCGTCCATATACGTCACCGTGCAAGTGGCAGTGATGTCCATGTCGCCGCGAACTAATACCGCACTTACCGCGGAACCCGGCTCCATTGGCTCGGGCTGTTTTGCATCACTCACCGAGCCGACGCCCATCACGGGCACAATTCCGGCTGAGGCGAATTGAGGAGCGAAGCGCTGGATACTATCTTCTGAAAATCCATTGAATACCAGCGGCGTTTCAATCGGCTTTAGATAATTGGCGAAGTTTTGAACAGGAACATTCGAAATGCCCGGCCCGGAAGTTTTGCTGGTTACATTCGGGGTCACCTTGGCTTCGATGGGCTCTGAAGCAGGGGTCTTGTCCATTGCATTAATTTCAAGCATCTGCGCGATCGGGGTCACCCCGGCGATCGGTTCCTTAGAGAACTCGCCGATGCGAAAAGCCAATGCGCCCGCCAGTTTGCCATCAAAATAAACCGGGCTTCCACTCATACCCGCGACCACGCCTGTGTACTGCGCTTTGTCTCCGCCTAATCTTACGAGGATGATGTCGCCCTTAGGACCATTTGCGTTTTTCAGAACGCCCAGCACTTCCACGTCCATTGATTCAGGTTTTGTCCCCTGAAAAACGGTATAGGCGACACCTCGCATTCCCGGATGAATCTGGTTTACGGGAATAGTCTCGGTTTTTTTCGGACTTACGGATGGAGTGTTTTGAGCTTGGACACTAAAGCAGAGTACAAATAGGCAGGCTACCGCCGACGCGAGAACTGCTCGTCTCATGAAATATCCCCGGAGGCCGCCAACAGGCCCCAATATAAAAATAAACTTCTCGTGCTATGTCGAACTGCTGGAGAGGGTTCTAGCTAAACTGAACAAACATCCCAATTGGGAAACAGTGCGTCTATACTAGCATAGGGTTTTAAGAGGAGTTCCATGTTTTTGATTCGCGTTTTGCGGCCGTCAGGACGTGTCCGATGGTGCTTCTGTTCCTTGCCGAATCTTGTGTTGGCGCTGTTGGTTGCCGTCGGATTGCAAGCATCAGCGCAGGACCAGTCAGCGCCCTCCCCCTCCACGAGTGGCCAGCGAACAGAAGCTCCGCCAGACGCAGGAGGTCCCCAGAATGACGTTGGTCCTTATGCGATTCCCAAGAAGAAAGATGAACCACCGCCACCTCCTCCTCCGGAGAGGCCGAAGAAGGTAGAAGGAATCCCGGATTATTCACTCCACGTGGATGTCCCGCTGGTAAACGTCGATGTCATGGTCACGACCAAAGATGGCCAGTTCATCTCCACGTTGAAAAAAGACAATTTCCGGATTATGGAAGACGGTGTGCCGCAGACAATTAGCAACTTTACTGTCTCGGAAGCGCCCATCACTGCTGTGCTCTTGGTTGAATTTGCCTCGACAAATTACTACTTCATGGTGGACGCGCTGAATGCTTCCTACGCATTCGCGAACACTCTGAAGAAAGAGGACTGGGTCGCGGTAGTTTCTTATGATATGAAGCCGCACATGCTTGCGGACTTTACCCAAAATAAACAGGAAGTAGTCGGTGCTCTGAATCAGCTGCGGATTCCGACCTTCGCTGAAACCAATCTATTCGACGCTCTTTACGACACGCTTGATCGTATGGACCGCATACAGGGACATAAGTACATCATTTTGGTGAGCACTGGAGTGGACACGTTTAGCAAGCTGAATCTCGACCAGATCACCAAGAAAATAAAGACTACGAAAGATGTGACGATTTTCCCGATTAGCGTAGGCTGGATTGCGCGAGAGAGGGCGGAAGCGCGAGGTGGAGCCGCCTACCATGGCATGGGTATCCCTGTCGGGCAAATGGACTATTTGCAAGCCGATAATGAAATGCAGACTTTTGCGCGCTTAACTGGAGGCCGCTTCTATCAACCCCGGTTTGTCGGAGATATGGTCGATGCGTTTCATGACATTGCGGGAGACATTCGCAATCAGTACAACATTACCTATCGACCGAGCAATACCAAGCTGGATGGGAGCTATCGCAAACTGAAAGTGGATGTGCTTGCGCCCGACGGCGGACAACTCAAGATAAAAGATCAGCACGGCAAGGATGTGAAATTCCAAGTCATCGCGAGGGAAGGCTATACGGCCAAGCACACGGTTGACTAGTTGCTGAGGCTCAGTGCACGTGCGCCACGCGATCCAGCAAGAACAGAACACCGACTCCTAGGAAAACAACT
>JAOAPG010000366.1 GCA_025462785.1 Acidobacteriaceae bacterium | reverse complement strand
ATCATTCCGTTCTGCGATCAATCCGCTAATCACGGGCCAAGACTTGAAGTGAAGCTTGTAGCGGGTTCCACCTATTGTTTCTACTGAGGACCGGGGCGCGGGCAGCAGAGCAGGAAGATTCTGCAGGCCTTTAATTCTTGCATCAAGCTGATAAATGTTTATGTCTTCAAAAACCGCATGAGTCAGGAAATCAGGCCGCACGTTCACGTTTGGAGTGAGCTGACGACCCTCATCTCCAGCTAAATCAAGTTCCATTTGTTGCAAGTATTCGTTTCCGTCCGACGCCTGGGTTGCGCGAGCAAACATGGTCAACGCTTCATCGGGCTTCTGTTCCTGACGATAGACGTTACCCATGGCGAGAAGATAATCGTAGTTTTCATTATTCTCGCCATTCTTGTTGACGCTCTTGAGAATCTGCGCTGCGCTTTGCGTTTGTCCCACTCCGAGATAGGAATTAGCTAGTCCAAAAGCGACCGCTTCTTCATCCGCTCCTTCGCTCTGCGCGCGTTCGTAGTATTTTTTAGCCAGCTCAAATTGTTGGATAGACCTAAGCACATCGCCGGCCTCAATCAGGTTTTCGGGCGTAACAGCGTTTGAATCTGAAACCCGTGCTTCTGCGAGGGCAAAGCTCACCTGCTCCTGGGCCTCGCTCTGGCGGCCGGAATCCGCAAACAGTCTGGCCAGGGCCAGGCGGACTTCAACCCGATCGGAGTTGGGAGCGTTCAGTGCTCGCGCATAACGGTCCATGGCAGCTTTGTGCTCGCCGAGAACCAGCATGGCTTCGCCGGTTGCCATGAGGACCTTACTGTCGTCTCCATGTTGTTCTGCCCTCGTGGCCGCCGTGAAAGTGTCTTGCCGATCCCGCAATTGCGCGTAATTGCGAGACATCTCTGCGTAGAGGAGAGAATCATCAGGCGTCAGTCCGATTCCAGCTTTCAGTGCCTCGACAGCATCGTTGTAGCGACGTAGCCGGTAAAGAGCGTCAGCGAGCGCAAGCCGGACTACGATATCGTTCGGAGAGAATTTCAGGGCCGCACGATATTCTTCCTCTGCCTGCTTGAACATAATCTGCTGGCGGTACGCTTCCGCCTTCGCCAAATGCGTAGTTCCTGACTCGCCCATCAACTTCGTCGCGATGTCGGCTTCCTTCAAAGCAGGCTTCGCACGATGCAGTTGCAGGTCAGAAAAAGCTAAACCCAAATGAGCTTCGCCATAATCCGGACGCAATTTAATGGCTGCTTCAAAATCTTCAGCGCCTTTGGAGGCTTCGCGTAGGTCGTTCCGCACATAGCCACGATTCATGTACACCGTTGCATTTTCGTTTAAGGCCAAAGAGCGCGTGAAATCCGCCTCGGCCTCCCGTCGATTGCCTCTACGGGCTTCGACGTAGCCTGCGATCATTGGGAGGTCTTTATCCTTCAGCAGAACTGGCTCGTACTTTTGAACGATCGCGAAAGCCTCGTCCAATTTATTCAAGTAAAGCAAGTCGTAGGCTAGATAGACCGGCGCTTCGGGATCGTGCGGCAGTTTCTCCAGAACTTTGTATCCAAGTTGCGCCGACTCTTCGTACTTGCCCGTCATGGTCAGATAACGTTCACGCTCACGCATGACTTGTGGGTTCTGGTTTACCGCCTGATTCGCAGCTGCGCGGTCAATCCACTGTTGCGCGATTGGAAGGTGATGACCTTCAAGCGAAGAATTAATCGCTCCAGCGACGATGAGAGGATTGTTCGGGGCGAGCTCGTGCGCCTTATCATAACTGTCCTGCGCCTTGTCGAATTCCTTTTGAGATGTATACAAATCACCGAGCGCTAGATAAGGCACGTAGTCCTTTGGATACAGCGACTCCAACTTGAGGAAGTATTTCTCAGCAGTGGCAGCGTCCGCGATCTCGCGCGACAGATATCCGAGAGCGGTGAGAGCCGAGTGTCCATTCGGATCTGAATTGAGCGCCTTCGTATACATCTGGTAAGCATCCTGCTTGCGATCCGTCTTCCACAGCAGGTTTGCGTAATTCAAGATAATGTTGACGTTGTTCGGATCCAGTGCGAGCGCATCTTTAAGATCTTTTTCCGCCGAGGCGTTGTCGCCCGAATCGGCCTCAATCAAAGCGCGTAATCTCAGAAATTCTGTTTTGCTGGCCTCTTCCACTCCGGAGATCTTTGCCAACGAGGCTTTTGCAGCATTCAATTGCGTTTGTGCTGCATCCGGCTGATCTGTTCTTTGGTACAGCTCGTAGAGGCTGAGATGAAGGGAAACCGGATAGAGCGGTCCTTCCGGCGCGACTTCCGGAAGATGGCTTAAAGCGAACTGATATTCGCGCACTGCTTCGTCATTGCGGTCTTCTAGGCTGGCGATCTGTCCGCGAATAGCATGCAGACGATACGAGTTCGGATCGACTGCTTCGGCTCGCTTAAGAAAATTTCCCGCAGGATCGAATTCGCCAACGTTCACTGCGGCCTGTGCGGCGCTCAACTGGAGTCCGGCATCTCGCGGCGAGCGGTTGGCAGCCTTCGAATAAGTCTCCGCAGCTTCTTTCTTTTTGCCGGCCAGTTGATAAGTGTAGGCCAGTTCTCCGAGAGCTTCAGGAGCTTTCGCGACGACCTTCTGCAAATTCGAGATTGCGGCGTCGTATTTACCTGTATCTCGATAAAACGCGGCAACTGCCCGCAGAACGTCAGGCTCATCCGGGGCGCGACGCTGAGCTCGTTCCAGATATTGCCTCGACTGTTCCGGCTGGTTTAGCCGTTGATACGCTCTGGCAATCAGAAGGTCATTGCGAGCAGACGACTGAAGCGCCTCCGCCTTCTTAAGCAATTGGAGCGCGGCCGTCGGATCAGAAGTCAAAGCTAGTTCACCGGCTAGCTCAAGATCCGTCACGCTTCGCGGATTCGCTGCGAGCACCTGCTTCAGCAAATCCTGCGCCTCGCTTCCCCGACCCATTTTCGCGTAAGTCTGGGCGAGCCCGGAGAGTCCCTGAACCGACGAGGGCTGCAGAGCTAAACCCTTTTTATAGCCGTCAACGGAGTCGTTGTAGTTCCCCGCCAGTCGTGAAGAGTAGCCGTATAAAAACCAGAGATAAGCATCCTTGGGTGCGGAATGAGCAGCACGCATAGCGGACGTCGCAGCTGATTTGTAATCACCCTTGTTTAAAGCTTGCTGAGCGGTACGCGCTTCTCGTGCAACCTCGATGCCCGAGCCCCATCCAATACCATTGGAGGGCGTTTGCGCAGATTGAGTTGAAGCTGGAGCGTTTTGGGTTTGATCACCGGAAGGTTTAGATTTCTTTCCCTTCTTCGGCGCATTGTTCGAGGAGTTTGCGTTCTGGTTGTTATTTATCTCAAAGGTCTGCCCTGGTAGCGACGCGCTAGCGCCCAGAACGAGAAGGATCCAGACAAAGATATGAGGAGATCTCAAGGACATGTGCGATTAACAGCGCAAATTCTACCGAGAAACGGATCGGATTTTTACTTTATACTCGACCTAGTATGCTGCCAACAATCTGATGCCCTTCGGTGCGCTCTGGTTGGTTGCAGAGATGCTGCCTTATCCTTTAACTCCATCAACTTGGAACGATCACGACGCGAAAATGTACTCTGAATCTTAGGAAACCTTCCACCGAGATGTGGAATCCAACCTGCTGCTCACAATTGTTGGGGAGGAGCACTACTCAAGTGGAAACAAGTTATTTGAAACGGCCGATACCCTTGCGAATGATCGTGCTGTTGGGGTTGGCTATTCACGGCCCGCTGCTCGCGATGCAACTGCCGATATCGACCTCCTACGACGCCAATTTTCATATTTTTTTCGCGTCACACTATGCTCAGCACTGGTTCAACCCGTGGAACGTAAAGTGGTTCGCGGGATTTTCCCAGACGACTTATCCGCCACTAGTCCATCAGTGGATTGCAGTGTTTTCTCATTTGATCGGCTTGAACATGGCATTCATGCTGGTACAGCTTATTGCCGTGTTGCTCATGCCGATCGGAGTGTATCGCTTCTCGCGGCTTTGGGTCGATGAGCGAGCTAGCAGCTATGCCGCTTTATTCAGCGTGTTCGTCGGAGCTGTAGCGTTCCTGGTTTATTCCGCGGGACAGCTGCCGACTACGCTTTCATTTCCCATCTATCTGCTTGCGTTGCCATACTTTTACGACTGGTCAAGATCAGCTGACTTCGGATCTTTGATCAAAGGCGTGTTTCTGATCCTCGCGGCAGGCTCCGTGCATCACGTCACGTTGATCTTCGGCGCAGTTCCTTTCGCGCTCCCGGTGCTCTGGCTGGCATGGATGGACCGCAAGAGAGATTCTTCCGGCCTCGCGGTGTTATCACGAGCGGCAATTTTTGCGATATTGGCAGCAATTGGGGTTGGAATTGTCCTGATGCCCTACTGGATATCGATCATCCAGCACCCGATCGAGCAGATTCCTATTCCGCACGCGAGCCGCTCGAATCTGCTGATGAATATTTTGTACCTCACCAACTACTTCCTGATGCCTTACGGTGCGCTGTTGTTGGCATTCCCCTTCGTCGTTTGGATCGGCGCCACAAACCGCCGCCTATGGCCGTTGCTCTTCGGATTTTGGGTGACCTTCATCCTAGCCCTGGGTGGAACGACTCCGCTTCCCAAGCTCGTTTTCGGGCGAGCATTCGAAATTTTGACTTTCGAGCGTTTCACATTATGGGCATCGTTCATGTCTCTACCCATCGTTGGACTCATAGCAGAGAGGCTGCTTGATCGATATCGTGTTAAAGCGGCTGTAGGTCTTGCCCTTGGGGCAGTTCTCACCTTATGTATGCCGATGGCGTGGCTGTCTCTCAGCCCTTTTAAGGCCAATAGTGATTTGAATGTCGATGCGGTGATCGGCTTTTTGAACCGGGACGGACACGACCAGTATCGGTATTTGACGCTGGGCTTCGGAAATTCTCTCCCTCGTATCTCGACCTATTCCATAGCAAACAGTGTTGATGGGGAATACAACTCCGCTCGGTTGCTTCCCGAGTTCACGCATTACGGTACGGCACAGCTTACGAGCGCAAAGTATTTTGGCACCCAAGGTATGGAATCTCTTCGGGCCATGCTTGCGCATGCTAATCACTACGGTTTGAAGTTCATCTTCATTCACGATCCGTACTATGAACCGTTAGTAGCGTTTGCAGGCTGGAGGCATATAGAAACATACGACCAGGGTGAGATTACCGTGTGGTCAAAGGACGATACTCCCCCCGCCAGGCCAATTCCGTCGGATGCAATCCCGACTGCCATGGAGGGACTGATGTGGGGAACTCTGCCAATTGGCAGCAGCATTTTGGCAATTCTGTTGCTCCTTTTCATTCCTGACCATCGAATCACCCGGCCGACCGAGGAAGCTGTGCTCTACCCGGTTCCGGTCGATGAGCGCGAACTCGTGCGGGAGACACGCTAGTGAAAAGACTTCTCGCAATCGGAATTTTTATAATCACTGTTGTTCTGGTGGGAATTTCGTGGTTCACATCTGGAGGTTTAGCTCGCCAAAGGATGTATTCCGCGCAAACTCCCGAAGAAGCTGTCCGTCTCATGGTCAGCCAGGTGCAAGCCCACAATTGGGATGCGGCTTATTCGCGCTTGGCGAATCGCGGCGAAGTAGATAAGGCAGCCTTCGTCCGCGACTTGGCTGGCAGTAATGGCAGCCTGCTCACGTACGCGAATCTGGAAAGCTTCGACGTATGGGGTCTTCATCAAACGAATCAAGACGCTATTTTCCGCGCCAAGCTGCATTACTCAACCGCGGTCGGCCCGCTGGAAACCTTCCGGGATTTGAAGGTCGAGCATGACGGAAATACCTGGAAGGTGTTCTGGCCTACGACTCGTTTGCCTAAGCTCGCCCCGCAGGTGATCCCCGTCAACTATCTGCGATGGGACGTAATCAATCGTGGAGCACAGGACGACTGGGGGGTACAAAATGTCGACAACCCACAGGTACGCATCATTTCGATGAATGCGTTGCAGCGTCCCGACAGTGTGGTGCTGGTCGGCGAAATCGTGAACGAAGACACCATTCCTGCTTATGTTAACGTTTCCGCGACCCTCCTCGGACCAGATGGAAACGAAGTCGCGCAGGAAGGCAGCTTTGACAAAATTTCTCACACGTTGCTGCCGAAGCAAGTGTCGCCCTATCGCATCGACTTTCCGGGTATGCGTATGGACAAAATCAAGAGTGTGCGCATGGACGCGAAAGCCATGTTGATAGCGGCCAGTGCCGACCCGGTGATCGAAGTCGGTCAGCAACACATCGAAACCGACGCGCTGAACAAGAAAGTCTTGCGTGGGCAACTGGTCAACCAGAGCGGACAAATCGTGAACATTCCGCATGTGATTGCTTCTTACTACGATGGCAATGGCAAAGTGATCTGGGTTTCCGATGGATATGTGGATCAGGAACTTTTACCGCAGATTCCCGTCTCCTTTGGATTAGATGTTCCCGACGATGTGGCCAAAAACGTTCAGAACTACCACGTCGTCGTGAACTACTACGAGAACAATAACTCCTAAAATATGCGCGCTCTGATCTCAGTTAGCCTTTTATTGTCGTTTGTACTCACGACCGCGCTTTGGTCGGCCGAATTGAAGGTGCCGCCACAGGTCACGGCTGGCAACGCGTTTTCTATTTCGGGCGCCGGATCTGGCCAGGGCACGTTTTATTTAATTGGACCAGCAGAGTCGATCAAACGGCAAGTTGATTTGGCAAACGACATCCAAATCCAAAGCGAGGAAGTTGAGCACGTAGGCCGCTACACCGCTATCACCTGCGGCGGCGACCAATGCTCGAGCGGGCATTTCTATGTTCACGCAGCTGCGCCGGACCGCTTGGGTCTCATCGTTCATCCGTCCCGCGTACCGGTTTCAAACCCCAATGCGATTAGCGCCGTAGTTTTCGTCTTTGACGATTTTCACAATTTGGTTCTAGTGCCGCAGTCCGTAAAACTCACAGTTACTCCCACCGCGGGTTCATCTATTTCGGAGTCTCGCAACACTCAGAACGGCGTAACGTGGGTTCGTCTCAACTCGGCGCCCAAGGGCGGGCCTGCGAAGATCGAAGCCGCGATCGGAAAAGCCTCTGAAATTCGCGTCGTGCAACAAGTCGCTTCCGACGCGTGCAATCTTCAAATGAAGAGCTCGTGGATGTCAGGCAAGCTTGTCATCGAGACAAATCCGGTACGAGACTGTACTGGCAATTTCGTGCCGGATGGCACAATCGTGAGCTTCACGAAGACTGATGCAGACGGGAAAACTACAGTGGATGTTCCCCTTAAGAAAGGAATTGCGAAAGTAGAAATGCCAGTCAGCGGCCAGGCTCACATCACGGTGGCATCGGGCGTGGTTACGGGAAATGAATTGAATGTTTCGGGTGGGCGATGATTCGGCCCGCATGGTATGTCCGAAAGATGACCAATACAATTCACAATCCGATTCGCCGTTTCGCACGGATCACAGCAACAACATGTCTCGCGCTATGCCTCGCCTCCCTGCCGCGAGTCTCCGCGGATACTTCTTTGCCGACTGTGGAATTGAACGCCGAGAAAATGGGACCTCGCCAAATTGAGGACCTTACCAGTAAGTCCATTCCGCGCGACTACGCCTTCGCATGGCTATCGATGGCACAGGCCCTCGATACCAATCGTAAAGACTTGCTAGGCGGTTACTTCACTGGCCTAGCCAAAGAAAACCTGGTACAAAAGATCGCCGACCAGCAGAAAACTGGCATCCATCTTAAATACGAAGATCACGGTCACAAGCTGGAAGGATTGTTTTATTCACCAGCCGGCGATGCGATGCAACTGCGAGATCAAGCAGCGCTGGAAATTCAAATTCTCGACGGCGACAAAGTTATCCAAACAGAGCAGGTCACGTTGCATTTCATCGTTCTTATGACACCGGGCGCGGACCGCTGGCTGGTACGTGATCTCGAAACCATTCCGGAGGGCAAGCCCTAAGCGGGTTCCAAAAGCATCTAGATTAGGGGACTTGTCATTGGGAGTGGTGAGGATGAAGCGAACGTATAAATCAACGATTATTCTCTTACTCGCCGTAATGGTCATAATTCCGCAATTTAGCGGATGTCATCGCGGCAATGTGCAAACATCCCTGAATCAAACGGTTCGCAATGGGATGATAGAAAGTTCGCCCAAGATCATCGCCGATTACCAGCCTTGGTTCGGAACTCATGATCACATCAACGTTGGATACTCGACACAAGATCCGGCCGTTTTGAAAAAGCAGATTCAAAAGGCCAAAGACATCGGTATCTACGCTTTCGGAGTCGATTGGTACGGCGATCGCCGTCCGTTCGAAGATCGCAGCTATGCTCTTTTGCAGCAGATCGCAAGCGAGAATAATTTTCACGTCTGCTTGATGTACGACGAAACCCAGGAAGATAACGGCCAGGCGACCGACGACGCGCTTGAGGCTTTTGGAAAAGCCTACAAGATGTACATCGGCCCGAACGCGCCCGGCCACGACGCCTATGTGCGATACAATGGGCGTCCCGTTGTTTTTATTTTTCCTAAGCGTGGCCACACGGATTGGGATCGCGTTCGGCGGGCGGTCAGTAGCTGGGAAACTCCACCGATCTTGATCTACAAAGATAATCCGCCCGAGCAGTACGCCAAAGACTTCGATGGTCTGTACGCGTGGGTGCATCCGGGTAAAAAGGGGTGGACCGCCGACGGCAGCGATTGGGGCAAGGAATATCTCGAGGCATTCTACGAAAAGATGAAAACCAAGCGCCCAGATCAGATCGTCGTCGGAGGAATTTGGCCGGGCTTCGATGACAGCAAGGCGTCGTGGGGGTTGAACCGTCACATGGATCGGCGGTGCGGTAAAACGCTGGAAGACACGCTGGCGATTGCAAAGCAATATGAAGGTGGTCCGAACCCAATGCCGTTTTTAATGCTGGCCACATGGAATGATTATGAGGAAGGCACGACGGTGGAGAATGGCGTAGCAAATTGCAGTGCTCGTGAACAAAACCAGGCCAATGCAGCGCCATCTCCTTAAGCATTTTGGGCCAAGAAATCGCGCGGAAAGGCACTTCAACGGCAGTGAGCCCTCAAGATGACTAATGAAAGCCAGCGTGCAAGTCAAAATATGGCAACCCTCTCCCGGCTTATGTTCCGGGGGTACGCCGGCGACTTCGCGACTCCGGCGGCGAACCTTGAGGACATCTATCCGGACTTGGACTACTTGTCTCAACTGGACGAGAACGAGTTCGCTGATTTTCTCCATCTCGCCGACATTCATCATGTGACGGTTCGCACGCTGCAGGTACTGCAAAATGCCGCGATTGCGCGCTCTAACTCTGCCGTGTCAAATCGGTGCGAGAGTGTACTCGCCGCAGAGCGCAGCCGAATCGCTCATGCGGTTGAATGTCTTGCTCCGGTATGCATGGCGCTGGAAGAAGCAGGAGCCCGTACTTCAGTGATCAAATCACTTGATCATTGGCCGGATCTCGGGTCCGACTTAGACCTCTATACCACCGATGATCCTAAAACTGTAACGCGAGTGATGGCTGAGAAGTTTCAGGCCGACCAAGAAGCTCGCAGCTGGGGCGACCGTCTCGCCAACAAATGGAATTTCAAAGTACCCGGACTGCAGAATTGATCGAAATCCACGTTCGCTACTTGGGCCAAACAGGGGAACACAAGGCATTGGCTCGCCGCGTGATTGATCGCAGTGTCACGAAGACCTTTGATGGCCTAGTCTTTCGCGTACCTGCTCCCGAGGAGCGAATTATCATTTCAACTCTGCAAAGAATGTACCGTCATTTCTACTTTCGCCTTTGTGACATGGCCGATGTAGCTGCTCTTTTGCAAAATAACGCAGTCGATTTTGCGGTGCTCCGTCGCGCAGCCGAGGAAGGTGGAATTCGGCCAGGCGTCGCGACATTCCTGCTTCTCGTCTCCGAGTACGTAAAAGAATTTGGTGGCAGCGTTGATGTCCCGAATGATGTGCTCGCAGATGCTTACTCGCCGAGTATACGAGTTCAATTCCGCGCAAACTTTCTGCGTGTCCCAATGGGACCCGCCGCAGGGCTTTACGGTTCACAACTCTTGAATGCGAGTAAACATGGCGACCTGCGAGCCATGACTCGCCTGCCTCTGTTGCCCCCGCTTGCTGTTTCGGCATTGCTTGCGTTTCGTCTCACCGGCAGCGATAAGGGAGTTTGGTAATTACTCAGGGATCAGAATGCCTACCCTTCCAACCTGAATCTAGTTTCTGCCAATCTGTAGAATCTGCGCCAGACCAAGCGATTGATTGTTACAACCATTGCTGCCATCAAGATCGTAGCAGCTATGAGCAGTTCGAAGTTTCCGCTGTCCGTGGCTTTGCTGATAATTGCGCCCAGGCCAGTTGTCGAGAAGATTTGTCCTTTGAAATGGAAATATTCTGCCACGATACTCGCGTTCCAAGCGCCACCTGAGGCAGTCACGAGACCGGTTACTAAATAAGGAAAGATGCCCGGGAGGATCAGCTTCCTCCAGCGTTCCCAGCCTGTAATCCCGAAAACCGAGCAAGCTTCTTTTAGATCGGTGGGAATCGCCATGGCTCCCGCAATGACGTTGAATAAGATGTACCATTGCGTTCCGAGCAGCAACAGCAGGATTGAACCGATGCCCAGGCCCGAACCCGCGCGAACTAGCAGCAGCAAGATAATTGGAAAAAACGCAGTGGCAGGCACCGAAGCGGCGATTTGTGCAAGAGGCTGGGCAACGCGAGCCAACCGAGGACTAAAGCCGATCATGACGCCCACGGGGATGGTCCAGGCAGCACCGATCAAGAGCGCAACGTTCACGCGCAAAAACGTCATGGCCAGTCCAACTACCAGCTGACTCGCATCCGAATGGCTCACCCCGGCAAGCATGATGATCACGCGGATCACGGCATAAACAATGCACACGAGCGCAATTATGCCACGCCGCGAATGATCCAGAGTCTGCGCTCATTTGGAGCCTCCGCAGGTGAAACGCCAG